>JAKAJF010000022.1 GCA_021813875.1 bacterium
TCCTTGGGTTCCTACCGTAAATGGTAAATATGGAATCAGGGTCGAGCATGTGGGTCCGGGGAAATTTGCCATGAGCCTCGGAGGCAGGAAGGATGTGAAAGTAGAAGTTAAGGTTATAAGGGAAACAGCCCTTGACCCCAAAATTAACGTTATTTTGGGCAACCTTTAACTCTTCTGGGGGAATAGCAAAAGAGCTATTCCCCTATTTTTTTTAAAATGATAAAATAAATATAATATAAGAATATGAAAAAACTCACTTTTCTCTTAATTTTTATCTTCTCTCTTTTAACCCCAACTTTTTTTATATATGCTGCTGACCCCGGCGCATCAGCCCCAGGAGTCAATAATCCTCAAGGCACGGTTAAAATCGTTAATCCTCTCGGTAGCATAGATTCTCCCCAAAAGTTAATCGGCCAGATCATCAATGCTGTTTTAGGCATCATCGGCTCCTTGGCTTTGGTGATGTTTATCTATGGCGGTTTTACTTGGATGATGGCCTCCGGCAAGGCCGAGGCCGTCACAAAGGGGAAAAACATCATCATCTGGGCGACCATCGGGCTAATTATCATCTTCTCCTCTTACGCGCTCGTCAAATTCGTCCTCACCAACATTGGAGCTTTAAAAACTTAGACGTTTCCAATTATAAAACCCGCTTCTTTAAGAAGCGGGTTTTTTGTTTTTTTAAATGTTTAATAATTGACAAATGCTCAATTTTAGTGCTATTTTTTAATTATCTGTTCTCTTAAAAACTTGGAGGTAAAAATGATGCCGCATAAATTCGCTGGATGGCTTACCGTTAACCGTTCTTGCAATTTACGTTGCAGGTGGTGCTATGCTAAGGCCCTGGGTTTTTTAGGGTCAGAAAATATGTCTCTTGAGGTTGTGAGAAGAGCCATTAGCCTTTTTAAGGGACTTCCCCTGGAGCGTGTCATTTTAATTGGCGGGGAGCCAACCATTCATCCAGACTTCTTTAAAATTATATCCTTGGTACGTGAGGCCGAGTTAGAGCCCGTACTTGTAACAAACAGTCTTAAATTTAAGAACAAAGGGTTCTTAAAAGAGACTCTAGGAGCGGGAATAAAAGGTATCACAACCTCTCTTAAAGGATACAGTGACGATCAGTATGGCGTCTTCACGGGGCGGAGAGTTTTTGGAGATGTAATGGAAGCCATTCACAATATTAATGAAAGCGAAGCTTACCATAAAATTTCCGTCACTGTGTGCGAAAGTTTGTTTGACGATTTTGAAAAAATGATTGAAGCCATAGTTAAAAGCGGCGTTCAGTCATTTTCGCTGGACATGGAGAGGCCAATTTTAATCGGAAATCGCACTCAGTCGCCGGGTAGCAGCTCCCCGAAAGAGATGGCGGACTTTTTTGTTAGAATTTATCCGCTTTTAGACAATTGCGGAGTCAGGTTCGCAGTAAAGATTTCTATTCCTTTTTGTCTTTTTCCTCTCGGATTTATCGAGAAGATGGTTGAAAAAGATCAAATTATTGCGGGCTGCCAGATTTTTGGCGGCAGCGGGGTAATAATTGATCAAAGGGGCCGACTATTACCCTGCAATCATTTTTGCGATAATCCTTTGGGAGAATTGGGCATTGATTTTACTACCGCCGAAGAGTACCTTTCCTTCAGGGAAGGGCGAGAAACAAGAGAGTTTTATGAAACTATTGCCAGTTATCCTCACCAAAAGTGCGCGGGATGCGAACAGTGGAAGTATTGTGGCGCAGGATGCAGGATACATTGGCTACATAGAGAGGCAAACGAGCTTCTCTGTATTCCATAGGAAAGGAGGTGGATAAAATTGAAAGGCCAAGAGCTGTTAAAGAGGCTGTACAAAGGGGCGGGGCTGCCATCGAAAGAGCCGGTCATAGGACGTAAGCCACAAAACTGGCTTGACATGATTTGCGCTTGCGACGGCGACGGCGAATGCTGCGGCAACTAATTTTCCTTAAGGGCGAGAAGATTCTCGCCCTCTATTTATATATATGCTTACTTTTAAATACGACAAATCAATCGACGAGGAGTGTTGGGGAAGAATTATCAAGGCGGGCAATCTATTCGGCCACGATTTTCCAAAAACTTTTTTTATAAGCGAAAATGATATTTTAACAGCCCAAGAAAAGGCCATTGAATATCAAATAATTTGGAATAATTATTCTCATAATTTTAATGCAAATTTAAAAAAAATTTATAAATATGATTTCCCCGCCGCGGTCGCTTGTTACATAAATTCTTCCCCTTATTCGATGGATAATTATGCCTCAAACTACATTTCAATCTCCATGAAACTGGCTACGGAAGAAAAGATTGTCTCTACTATCATTCATGAAGCGTGCCATTTTTTATTTAGAAAATATTATATTGAGTTCTGCGGCTCTCTCGGCTGTTCTGAAAACGAAATTGAGGAAATAAAAGAAGTAATTACAGTTGTTAATAATGTAGTTTTTCCTAAAGTTCATGATTATGGGTGGAAGATCCATCATGATATCCGAGAAAAAGTATTGGTATTGTGGAAGCGAAATGAAGATATTGAGAAAATAATAAGAGAAACTATATTTCTATTACGGAATAAAGGTTAAAGGCCCCAAGCAGGTAAAAGAATAAGACGAGGATTTATCCTCGTCTTATTTTAATCAATCTTTTTAGCGATTATCCAGACGACTCCCCCCATGATGATGCGGGAAGGGCGAGCTGGCATGACCTTTATCCAAAATAGATCACTTTTTCTGGATTCCCGCCTTCGCGAGAATGACGCAAGGAGTTAAGAGATCAAGAGAGCGGCACCGATGGCGCCGGCATCCCGGCCGAGCTTGCTTTTCAAGACCCTTATTTTTTTATTGGCCGGAGGCAGGACGAAGGTATTCAGGGACTTTTTCAGACTCGAGAAAAAGAGATCGCTCGACTCGACGACGCCGCCGCCGATGACGATCGCTTCCGGGTCGATCAAGTTGACGATGTTGGCGAAGGCAATGCCCATGTAACGGCCGAATTCTTCATAGGATTTTTCGGCCAGGAGATCTCCCGAGTAGGCTTCGCCGGCCAGCTGGGCCGGATTATTCTGCATCAACTTTTTATAGATATCTTCCAGATCGGCCGCCTCCTTATAGTCGACGATCACGTGCCCAGGTTCGCCGGTGACTCCGTGCAGCCCTTCATAGATATTTTTATTGACCCACCAGGCGCCGCCGATGCCGGTCCCGATAGTGACGCCGTAAAGGCTCTGAAAATTTTTGCCGGCTCCGATGCGGGCTTCGGCGCGCAGGAAGCAGCTGGCGTCATTATCAATCTTGACCGGCAAGCCGATCTTTTTCTCCAGGCGTCCGACCAGATCAACCTTATCCAGATAAGGAAGGTTGGGAGCTTTCAAGACTTTGCCGTTCTGGCGGTTGACCATCCCGGCTACCCCTAAGCCGACGCCCCTGACCTTGGCCTTTTCCTTTTTGGCTTTCTCCAACAAGGGGTCGATGACGGAGGCCAGCATGATCAGGAAATGCTCGAAGTTGTCGTGGGGCGTCCCTAAGGCATAGTCGGCCAGGACGCGGCCCTTGCCGACGGTCTCGCCGCCGAAGAGGACGCCGGCGATCTTGGTGCCGCCGACATCGACGCCGATGGAATAATGTCTATCTAACATAAAGTAAAAAATTAAAAATCAAAATGAATTTACTAATTCCCAAATTACAATTTCTAAATTTCTAACAAAAATTTAAATTTTAGCTCGTGAATTCCTAACTATTGAAATAAAAATTAAGAGAAGCTCATTTGATTCTTGCCACAATATTTTAGCATCTTTTTTAAATTCCGGTACGGCCTTGGCTATCATCCTTAACCAATGTTTCGTTTCCTTGGACTCCTTTTTGCAAATGCCTAATTTATGTTCGAAATCTTTCTTTGATTCCGCGCAATCAGCTTCGCAATAGTTGGAACCTACGCTTGTTCCTGCCCTTATCAATTGGGATATTAAAGGCGCTGTTATGATTGTTTTTGGAATTTTTTTGGCGAATTCGATTATATCCTCTCCAAATTTAGCCGTTCTTTCTTCCAAATCAAAAATTTTTCCTCCTTTTGTCATTTTTATTGGGAATTAGAAATTGTGGTTTTTGAATTAAATAGAGTTTTCGCTTCCGCCCAGAGGGCCGGGTTGTGCTGGGTCTGTTTTTCCCAGTACCACCATTCCGCGCCCCAGAGATAGAATTCGCGGAAGCCTGCTTCTCGGGCGAAGGCGAGGATGGCCTTGAATTTCTGGAGGTCCATGGTGCGGTCGCGTTCGGCCTCGGTCATGTCCTGGTAGGAGATGGGGCCCCAGGGTTCGGCCTGAAGTTCGATGACTACCCATTTTTTAGGATGGGCGAAGAACGAAGCGATATTTTTTTTGAAACGGAAGAAGCTGGGGCCGATAGGGTAATGGATGTAACGGCCCAGGACTTTGGAATAGGTGTCCCGGTACATGGTGGTGCCGAAGATGTCGGCGCGGCTGGCCGCCGGGATCCAGATGGACAACTCTCCGGAGTCGGTGATGACGATCGGCCGCGGATCGAGGCGGCGGGCCAGGGCGATCTCCTGGTCAAGGAAATTTTTGTCCAAACTCGGACACTCGCCGAAATGGCTCAAGAAGGGTTCGTTCTCGATCTGCCAGGCGACGATGGTCGGATTATTCTTGTAGCGGTCGATACCTTGCTCGATATAGGTCAAAATTTCTTTCCCCCGGGCGGCCTCGTCCAGCTGGCCGGCCCAGCCGGGCCAGTGGCATTCCGGCCAGCGGGGCAGTCTTCCGCCCAAGGCCAGGATGACCTGGGCTTTCCGGCTCGAGGCTTGGTCGATTTGCCAGTCGAGATCCTGCCATTCGAAGTCGCCCCGTTCCGGTTCGACCTCGTCCCAATAGGCGGACAGACGTAACTTTTTGACCCCCAGATCGTCAAGGATGGCCGAGTAGGTCTGTTTCCAGTCCAGACCCAGGTCGGTCGCCTGCTTTTCCGAGAAGGTCACGCCGTAAGAGAGTTCGTTCTGAGGATAGATCTTTCCCCGGCTCAAGACAAAAACGATCAGGACTAACAGGATGAAAAAGCCGAAAGCCAGAAAGATTTTTTTCAAAGCGGCCTTCCTTTCCATGGCGATTAGCTCTGAGTGGCTCCGTAGATGGCTCTAAGCACGAATTGGCTGATGGCGAAGGCGGAGAGGATGATGATGATGCCGATGATGCTGGCGGTGATCAGGCTCTTGGCCTTGTCGACCTTGGCCGCGTCGCCGGCGGCCGTCATCCACATGAAACCGGCGTAAAGGAGGAGGCCGACAAAAATCACCCCCAAGAAACTCAGAAAGACGCTGATATAGCCGGCGGCGACCGCCCGGATGTCCTGAGGCTGGTCGCTCGATCCGAAAGCCTTGCCGATGGCGCTGTTGCCGTTCATGCCTTCCTGGTTATCCCAGAGACCCGCCGCCCTGGCCGGTGACAGAGACGGCCCCGAGACCAAGAAAAACAAAAGGATCAGGCCGGCCGATAAGGAAAATTTCTTGGTAATTCCCATAGGTTCTATGTTATAATTAACTTAATCTTTCATTAATAATTATATCTTAAATTAAAAATAATTCAAAATGAGCTTATCCGCGCGCATCGCCCGTAACACCGCCGTCCAGATATTGTCAAAAGTCCTTTCCACCGCCTTAGGCTTGGCGGCCGTGGCCATCATCACCCGCTACCTGGGCCAGAACGGCTTCGGCCAGTATACGACCGTCATGACCTTTTCCTCCTTCTTCGCCATCCTGGCTGATTTCGGCCTGACCTTGGTCACCGCCCAGATGATTAGCCGCCCCGGGGCCGACCGGGACAAGATCTTATCCAACCTCTTCGCTCTGCGCCTGGTCTCGGCCCTGGTCTTTTCCGCTCTCGGCGTCCTGATCGTCCTCTTCCTGCCCTATCCGGCCGCCATCAAATTGGGGGTGGCCATCATCGCCCTTTCTTTCATCTTTACGGCCCTGAACCAGGTCTTGATCGGACTTTTTCAGAACAATCTGCGCATGGACAGGGTTGCCATCGCCGAAAACGCCGGCCGAGCCGTCCTGCTTTTGGGAGCGGCCTTGGCGGCCGGTCTCGATTGGGGGCTCGAAGGGATCTTTTGGGTCTCGGTCTTTTCCAGTCTGGTCAACTTTGTCATCATCTATCTTTTTTCCTTAAAACACCAACGCATCCAGCTGCATTTTGACAAAGCCGTCTGGGCGGAGATCGCCAAGAAATCCTGGCCGCTCGCCCTGACCATCGCTTTCAACCTCGTTTATCTGAAGACCGACACCCTGATCCTTTCCCTGGTCAAAAGCCAGGCGGACGTCGGCCTTTACGGCGCCGCCTACAAGGTTGTCGACGTCCTGGTCTCCATCCCCTTCATGTTTGCCGGCCTGGTTCTGCCCGTCCTTTCGGCCGCCTGGGCGGAGGATAACGAGGCCCGCTTGAAAAGCGCCCTGCAGAGATCTTTTGACGCCATGGTCATCCTGGCGCTTCCGCTCTTCTTCGGCACCCAGTTCACAGCCACCTCGGTCATGACCTTGGTGGCGGGCAAAGAGTTCGCCGTCTCGGGAGCCATCCTGAGGATCCTGATCGCCGCCAGCTCGATCATCTTTCTGGGTTCGATCTTTTCCCACGCCATCATCGCCATCGACAAACAGAAGAAGATCATCTGGGCCTATGTCTTCACCAGCGTCACGGCCGTGGCCGGCTACCTGATCTTTATCCCTAAATATTCTTATTTCGGCGCCGCCTGGGTGACGGTCTATAGCGAATTAGCCATCGCCCTGGCCGCCTTCTACGTCGTCCACAAATATCTGCGCTTCGTCCCCAAGGCTGGAATTTTCTTCAAAGCCCTGGCCGCTTCCCTGGTCATGTCCCTGGCTCTTTATCTTTTGCCGGGCCTGAATCTGGGCCTGAAGCTGATCCTGGCGGCAGGGGTCTATCTCGCCGCCCTGGCCGCCTTCAGGGGGCTCGCTTTCCTTTCCTTGGGCGAGATCATGGTCAAGAAATAATTATGAAAAAAATACTTATCGTCGATTCCCGGGCTACCCGGGAAAATCCGTTGTTCAACATCTTTGAAGAGCTTGGCCGGAAGGACTTCGCCTTTTATTTTTTTGGCAACAAAGCCTCCTTCCTCTATAAAAAGTTTTTAGAAAAGCATTGGCCGGCCGAAACTTCCTTTTTCCTTCCTTTGAAGCGGCAGCCGGTCATTTCCACCCTGCTTTTTCCCCTTTCCTTCTTTTTCTATTTCGCTCTCTTGGCCCGTCTCAAATTCAAGCATGGGATCGAGGAGCTGATTCTTTGGAACGAGAAGGAAAAGACCTTCTTCACTCCGGCCGGAAGGATTCTGAAGATAAGGTCTGTCTGGATGGAGGCGCCGGAGAATCCGCCGGCCAGGTTCGGCCTTTTCTACCGGTTGAATTCCAGAGCGGCCAGGCTCGTCGCCTCGAGCAGCGCCGGGCGGGAAAGGATCCTTAAGAAGGGCCTCGGGGGAGAGAGCGTCAGCGTCATCCAGCCGGGTATCAGGTTGAACCTGCGCGAGCGCCAAGACAATATTTTTTCCGGCCTGGCCCAAGCGGACGCCAAGTTCAAACGCAGCTTCTTCACTGTCGGCACGGTGGTCGAGCTCGACAAGAAGCAGCGGGTCGAATCCCTCCTCAAGGCCATCAAGATCTGCCTGCCGGTCATCCCCAATCTGCAACTGATCATCGTCGGCGAGGGCGAGGAACGGAAGAATCTGGGCTGGCTCGCCAAGAAGATGGGTATCGATACCATGAGTTGGTTCGTCGGCCGCCAGAACCATCTGCGCAAATGGTTAGATAGCTTCGACGTCTACGTGGAGACCAACGAGCTTCCAGGGGCGGCCGACCTGGAAACGGTCTTGCGGGCCATGGAAGCCGGCCTGCCCGTCATCGGGCCCAACGATTCGGATCTGGGCGATATCGTCCATGAGAATAAGACCGGCTCTTTGATCGAGCTCGACAATAGCGAGATGTTGGCGCGCCAGATCATCAAGCTTTATAAAGATAAGAAGTTGCGCCTGAAGATCGGGGAGCTGGCGCGAGAAAGGGTAACTAATCATTTTACGGCCGAGCGGCAGATCGCCGAATTCGAGCATCTCTTCGTTTAAGGATTCCTTCTTTTTGCAATAAAAAAGGCCGCTTAAAAGCGAGCCTTTATTTTTTTTCGAGCCGCCAACCCAACCTTTTGCCGGCCCAGAACGGGACGAGGCCTTCGTAGGTGAAGGGGACGGCCCACTCCTCTCTTTTGAGAGTGACGGTCTCTTCGGTCGGTTCCCAGCCATAGAACCATCCATCGGTCTCGTTCCAGGAGACAAAGCTCTCAAAATTCGAAAGAGCTTTTTCTTCTTCAAACATTTCCGCGAGCAAAGGTATGGCTACCTCTCCGGGCATGAAGATTCCCGGGGCGCCTTTCAGCTTTTTTGAAGAAGCATGAGGCGCGTCATCCGGCCCGAAGTGAACCTTCTTGTAGTTGCCCCGGGTAATCGCTTTCTTGATGGCCAGCCGGTCGTCCTCAGGCTTCAATATCGGCATGCAATGCAAAAAAGGATCGGTGACCTCGCCCTCCTCGTCGTAGGCACAGCCATAGCTGCTTCTCGGGTGATGGGCGGTAACCGTCATGATGACGTTGGCCGGCGCTTCCTCTCCGAACCTGAGCATGGCCGCGGTCGAGACATGCTCGATAGCCATCTTCAGCTCCGGGAATTCCTTAAGGACTTCGGCCGCATCTTCAATGGCCGCTTCTTCACGTTCGAGCGGTGGAATTTCGAGGCCCGACTTCGTTCTCGGGCGTTCCCAGTGCCAGAGCGTCGGAATCCTTAAGTTCAGGCATTCTTCCAGGACCGGATAATACTTCTCCAGATCGTCGATGGAGATTCCGTTTTCCGAGCCGGTCGAGGAGGCCGCAAAAATGATTTTTAAAAATTCCATCCCCGCTCTTTCTTCGGCTTCTCTTACGGTTCGTGGCGTCGTCCTTTTGGTGAGCATAAGCCCCAGATGCGGTTTGAACCTCGGCTTCAAGGACATGATATCGTCCCGGTAAGACATGAGCCTTTCGGCCGTATCGACCGGGCCTTCGGGAAAGTTGCCGAAGGCGTTGAGGTGATGGTAAATATGGCTGTATTTCAGGACTGTTTCCAAAAGCCCGCCCTCTACCTTGGACGCCGAGGGGCGGAGATGGGAATGCCGGCTCGAAGGAGCCTTGATGGTCAATTTCATTTTAGCCTCCGTTAAAAGATCGTTTCAATTTATTAAAATTAAATTATTGGGGCCGTTTTGTCAAATAAAAAACTCGCCGGAGCGAGTTAGAAGATCTTGTTGGAATAAGCGACGGTCTCACCCACTCCTCGCGGCCTTAGGATGAGCTGGCTGCCGATCACGCAGCCGTCCGCGCCCGCCTCCTTATAGACGGCCGGATCTTTTTCTTCCAAGACGCCGCCCCCGCCGATGATGGGCAGCCTGATCCCCTCCCGCCTCAATTTCCGAATGAAGCCGGCGTTGACGGGCTGGACGGGTCTGCCGGTCAGGCCGCCTCCGCCGAGACGGGCGAGCGGCGAGACGGGGCCGCCAAAGAGGCCTTCCCAATCGATCAACTCCGGAAACCATCCCCATTTGACCGACTGGGAGACGTCTAAGAGGTCGCAGCAGCCGCTCTTTTCGATCTCTTTAAGGACGGCGGCCGGCGTGGCCGCGTCTGGTTTGACCCCGAGCGGCAGGTCGGGATGGGAGTCACGCAGGATCCGGAGGGTGGTGACGGTCTCCGCGGCCAGTTCGCCCGAGCAATGGCTGGTATTGGGGCAGGAAATGTTGACAAAGAGGCCGAACCTGGATTTGAAGCCGGGGCGGTATTTGGCCAGGAGCCAGGCAAATTCTTCCGCCTCCATGAGGCGTCCGGTCGGGGTCTCGCTGACAGGCATCCAGGAGAGGAAGAAGGGCTCGGTCAGGTTTTGCACCCGGCCCCGTTCAAAATAAATTGACGCCCCCGGGCCGCTCAAACTGACGGCGTTCAAGACCAATTCTTGGTTAAAATCCACGTAGATGCAGCCGAAGACGATCCAGCCCCTGCCCGCGCGTCTCGGCCGTTTGAACTTGGGCATGAGGGTCTTGGGGTTCAGGTCCAGATTGCCCTGCCGGCGCGGCAGGACGATGGTCTTCATGATCGGCGTGGCGCCGCCGAGCTTGAAGCCGGGCAGCAGTTTGAAAAGCTGATGGGCCTGATAGCCTTGGCCCTCGAAGTTGACCCCGCCGGCCCCGATGAAGGTCGGCCCGAATTCGATGCCTCTTAACCTCATTTTCTCACCTCTCGTTATTTATAAGGAGAATAAAAAGGGCAAATTTATTAAACTTTAAGGAATTTATTCCTCCTTGTCAATCAAAAAAACGGCTCTCGCCGTTTTAAGTCTGCGCTAGTAAGGCCTCGGGGCTTTCCTTCGGGCGTTTATGAGCATGATAAAAGACCCTTTTTACGATTTCTACCAAGACCAGATAGGCCAGGACGTAGCCGAAGATGATGGCCATGATCAGCGCGGGGATCCGGGCGAATTGCATCAATCTTCCCAAGACGGTGAACTGCCAGAGCCAGGAAATGACCACGGCCGTGAAGGTGGTGGCGAGCAGGGGTCTGCTGGGTTTGCTTTGCAGGAAGGGAATCTTTTTGGTGCGGATGATGTAGATGACAAAGATTTGGGTGGCCATCGATTCGATGAACCAGCCCGTCTGGAACTGGTGTTCGCCCAGACGGAAGATGAAGTAAAGGAGGAAGAAGGTTAGGTAATCGAAAAGCGAACTGGTCAGACCGAAGACGAGCATGTAGTTGCGGATGAATCTCAGGTTCCAATGCGCCGGTTTTAAGAGATCCTCCTCGTCGACGTTGTCGGTCGGCAGCGAGACCTGAGAAACGTCATAGATGAAATTATTAAAGAGGACCTGGGAAGGGAGCATGGGCAGGAAGGGTAGGAAGGCGGAAGCTCCCATCATCGAAAACATGTTGCCAAAATTGGAAGACAGGCCCATCAAGACATATTTTAAAGTGTTATGGAAAGTTTTTCGGCCCTCAACGACCCCGTCCTTGAGAGATTTGAGGTCTTTTTTCAAAAGGATGATGTCGGCGGTCTCTTTGGCGATGTCGACGGCGTTATCGACCGAGATGCTGACGTCGGCGGCCCGGAGGGCGGGGGCGTCGTTGATGCCGTCGCCCAAGAAGCCGACCGACTTGCCGAGCTTCTTCAGACCCAGGATGATCCTTTCCTTCTGGTCAGGAGTGATGCGGGCGAAGACATTGGTGGCCACGATCCTCCGGCTCAATTCCAGGTCATCCATCTCTTCCAGTTCCGGCCCGGTGATGATGCCGGTAACTGCCAGGCCGATGGCTTGGCAGATCTTCCTGGTCAAGAGGTCGTTGTCGCCAGTCAGGATCTTGATGTCGATGCCTAATTTTTTAAGCCCGGCGATGGTGGCTTTGACGCCTTCCTTGGGCGGATCGAGGAAGGCCAGAAAGCCGGCGAAGATCATTCCTTGCTCTTCCTCTTTCTTGTAGGCGGTCCGTCCGTCGTCCGGCAACTCTTTATAAGAGATCGCTAAGACCCGGAAGCCGTCTCCGCTCAGGCGCTTGA
>JAKAJF010000023.1 GCA_021813875.1 bacterium
TCAACCGCAAATGGGACCAAGGCATGGCCGCGCTTTTCGATAAGACCAGGAAGGAGCTCGGCAACAAGCTCATCCTCATCAACGGCAATTCTCTGGACGCCTATCAGCCGGAGATAAACGGCCGTATGTTTGAAACTTTCCCGACGCCTTGGGAAGGGGACGGCTCTTGGACGGCGAGCATGCGGGCCTATCTGAAGACGCTGCCGGGTGAAAATAAAAGCCCCAAGATTTATGTCTTAAATTCCAATTCTAACAATAGCGGCCTTTCGGACAATTATCGGCGGGTACGCTTCGGCCTGGCGAGCGCTCTTTTGGGAGACGGTTACTTCTCTTATGATTCGGGCGACCGATCCCACGCCCAGCTTTGGTGGTATGATGAATATAACGTCCGGCTGGGCAAGGCCGAAGGCCAGGCTTACAACCTGCTCGACAGGAGCGATCCGGAGATCAAGCCGGGGCTTTGGCGCCGTGATTTCGATTTCGGGACCGCTTTCGTCAATTCCACCGACCAGACGCAGAAGTATGTCTTCAAGAAGGAAGAATTCGAAAAGATTCGCGGCACCCAGGACCAGAATGTCAATGATGGCACCAAGGTCAATTGGCTGAAGCTCCAGCCGAACGACGGCATCATCCTTCTGAAGGAAAAGGATGAGATCATCGGTAATAGTTTCGATAATGGCAGTTTCGTGCGCCTGTTCGACCGGAACGGCAGCCAGGTCAGGAACGGCTTTTTCGCCTATAAGGACAATTATCCCGGCAACACGGAAATTTTGGCCTCGGACCTGGATAATGACGGCCAGCTGGAATATCTGGTGAACGGCGGCGGCACCATCTCCGTCTATAAGAACGGCAAGAAGATCCGCAGCTTCCAGCCTTTCAGCGGGTGTTTCAAGGGCAAGATATCTTTCATAGCTGAAGACCTGAACGGAGACGGACAAAAAGAGATCATCGCGGGCGCTGGCCAGGGAGGAGGACCTCAGATCCGGATCTTTTCCAAGGACGGCAGGCTTCTTTCCGGCGGTTTCTTCGCTTACGACAAGCGTTTCCGCGGCGGCGTGCACGTGGCCGGGATCGACCTCTTCGGCGACGGCAGGAAAGAGATCATCACCGGCGCCGGGCCGGGGGGCGGCCCCCATGTCAGGGTCTTTTCCGAAGACGGCAAAGAGCTTCTGAGCTTCTTTGCTTACGACAAAAATTTTCGCGGCGGGGTCAGCGTGGCGGCCGGCGACATCGATGGCGACGGAGAGCCAGAGATCATCACTGGCGCGGGCGCGGGCGGCGGGCCGCAAGTGAATATTTATGACAGGAGAGGGAGGCTTAAGAGTCATTTCTTCGCCTTCGACAAGAATTTCCGATCCGGAATAAGCGTCATGGCCAGCGACATCGATGGTGACGGGACCGATGAGATCCTCGTCAGCACTACGGGCTTATAATTTTTAAACATATGAAAAACGAAAATTTCAACGAGGAATTCAGCCAGGAGAACGGCAATCTGGAGATCGTTCCCGAAGAGACCGTCCCCGCTATCAAGGAAGGGGACGGCCTTTCCCTCGGCAAGGATGGCCTCCGTCTGAAGAAGGGCGGAAATATCATCATTGGCAAATTGAACATCATCTTCAATCCACTGAAGAGAAGGCATGAGAAATTTTACAAAGATAGCAAATTTCATCTGGTCGCCGATTCTCTGCTGGCCTTGGTCGTCCTCGCCCTCCTCGCGGGAATAGCCTGGATATACCTGGCCGATTTCAACAAGCATGTCTCTTTGGAGATCAAGTCTCGCGACCAAGAGATTGTGAGCGGCAAGAAAGAAATTTTCGACATCTCTTACGGCAACCGGAATTCAGACGAGATCTACGGGGGCAAGATAGCCGTCGATCTGCCTGGGCACTTCCTTCTTCTGAGCGCGGCTCCGGAGGGAATCTTTAACAGAAAGACCAACTCTTTCGAGATCGGCGACCTGCCTCCCGGAGCGGCCGGCAAGCTCCAGATAACCGGCATCCCCTTGGAGCAGGTCGGCGGCCGCCAGACCATCGCCCTGGATTTTGCTTATAAGAAATACGGCCAGACCCTGAACACTTTAAGCTCGGAGACTTATTCGGTCGGCTCAAGCGCCTTGGAACTGGAGCTTTCTCTGCCTGAAGAAGCTTATATAAATTCGGAAATTCCAGGGAAGATCAAGGTCACGAATTCCGGAGATGCGGATTTTGATGGTATAGGGATCGCCTTCGAGCCTTCCGGATTGGAGATCGGGAAGATGCGGGGAGATTTCCGGAATAACGTCTTGGACCTGGGGTCCTTGAAGAAGGGGGAGGCGGTCGAATCCGCCTTTACCGCCCTCACCAAAGGCGACCCCGGGAATTCTTCCCTGTCCCTGGCCGCTTTCATCATGGCCGACAAGGAAAGGTTGGAGCAGCAAGCTGTTTCCGGCCAGATCCAGGTCAAGCTGCCTCTTTTTCAGGTCGGCATCCAGGCGGCGGAGAATGATTTCCAGGCCGGGCAGATTTTAAATTATAAGATCAGATATAAGAACGGAGAAAAGGAGACGATCCTCAATCCCAGCCTCGTCCTTCTTTCGGGGAAGGACAACTTCAGTCTCGGGGATATCTCTTTGGCGCCGGGGAGCCGGTTCAAATTATATCCCAACGCGGTCTTGGCCGCCCCCGGTCTGGCTCCGGGCGAAGAAGGGGAGCTGGATCTGAAGATCAGACCTTCGAGGTTGAAGGCGGAGGATGAAGACGAATTTCATCTCCGAACGGAAATCTCCTATGTCTTGAAGGGGGAAAAGATAAGATATGACCTCGATTCTCCGAGCTCCAGAGTCTTGACCGATCTCAAGGTCAGATCCGACGGCTATTATTACAGTCCCCAAGGCGACCAATTGGGGATCGGGCCTCTGCCGCCGACCGTCGGCATCCCGACGAACTATTGGATCTTCTGGGAATTCGATAATCGGGGCAACGACGTCGAGAACGCCCGCCTGGCCGGACATCTGCCTCCCGGAGCGGTCTTGACCGGCGGGAAGAGTCTCTTGGCCGGCGATCTGAAATATGAGGATGGCGAAGTGATCTGGGAGATCGGCCAGCTCTCCAAAGACGGCGGCCAATACAGGGCCAGCTTCGAGGTCAGTGTCACTCCTTCCCAAAAGGATGTGGGCAGGACCTTGCCGCTCCTGACCGGCATCAATTATAGCGCTTTTGACAAGTATTGCGGACAGGAATTGCAGGGGCAATCTCCCGATATCGACACGGATATCCGGTCGGACCGGCTGGGTAAAGACAGGGGGAAAGTGACGGAATAGCTTAACGGAAAGTTAATGAAGATAAGTTAGTCTGGAAGCAAGCTTGCGGCCGGCTCTTGACTAATTTTAAAAAAAATGATAAATTAACAAGTTAAATTTTATAGAAGCAACCCATATGAGCTTAAATTTAAGTCTGAAATTATTGAAAAACAAGCAGCAAAAGTTGGCTTTTGCCGCCTTTTTGGCGGTGGCCGGCCTTTCCTTGGCCATCATCTTTTCAACTCCGGGGGCCAGGAGCAAGAACAAATCTTATTATTCCGGAGACGCTATCAATTATAAGAATAATCTTATCATCGGCTCGGCCAACATGGGCCAGGCGGAAATCTTTAAGCTGGCCGGAGATAGGCTGACCAGGATTTCTCGGATCAACCCCCCGGCCGCCCAGTTCGGAAGCGGCAGCGATTTCTTCAATATCGCTTTCAGCCAGGAGAACGGCAGGCTTTATGCTTATCTGGTGAATGGCAGATATATTTTCAAATACGACCTCACTTCTCCGGACAGGCCGGTCCTGATCGACCAGGAAAAGGACAACAGCTGGGATTGGTTGGTCGGTCTTTACAAGAATAACGGCAACATCATCACCATAGGCAGCAAGGGGGTAAAAGTCTGGACCCCGGGTCTCGAGGTCATCAACGCTTTTAATATCATCAAGGATGATTATAATAACGTCCAGCTGAGCGAGAGCGGCAGGAATGTCTTCAATATCGGCAAGGATGTTTTGGAGAATATCGACGCCATCACCAGAAAAGTGACGGCTTCCTCCGACCTTTATCTCAAAAATAGCCACGCCCGCCACATGTTCATCGATGAAAATAAAGGGGAGATCTACGTGGCCGATGACAAGGGCGTGGAGAAGTTCAATTTCAACGGCAAGCTTCTGAAGAGCGCCAGTTTCGCTTCCGGCAGCGGTTTTGACGTCGTCGGTACGCCCGGAGAGGCTCATGTTTACGCGACCAACGGCACCTCGATCATGAAGATCGACCGGATGACCATGAGGCCGATTATCACGGTCCGAGCCGGCATAGGGGGGCCTAACAGTTGGGCCATGGGTCTGAAGGTGGTGCGCCTCGGCGGCCGCGAAGAAGTGGTCGTCTTCAATAATAGCGGCATCCTGCTCCTGGACAACGGATTAAATAAGATCAGTTCTGTAGTCTCCACCACCAAAGACGACAGTCCGCAAGAGGCCCTCTTCCTGAATATCGATAAGAACCGCGCCCCGGGAGGCAGTCTGGTCTCTTTGCGCGGCGGAGGCTTCATGCCAGGCGAGAACCTGACCATCGATTTCGCCGGCACCAAGACGCAGGCCGCGGCCGGCGAGGACGGCAGATTCGTCAAGGTCCTTCAGGTGCCTTCGGTCCTTCCGGTCAAGACCGACATCAAAGTCAGCGGCCAAACTTCCAAGCTGACCTATAGCTTGGGCTTTCAGATCGAATAAAAGGCTTGAGAAAATTTCCAAAATGAAAAATTTATGAAGATTTATTTCATCGGACAAAAAGGCATTCCGGCAAGAGGAGGAGGCATAGAAAGATATGCCGATGATTTGGCCGTGCATCTGGCCGGACAAGGGCACGAAATCTTCGTCTATACCCGTCCTTATTATACGAGCAGAAGCAGGAAGAATCATCAGGGGGTGAAGCTTTTGAGCCTCCCTTCCTTGAGGACCAAGCATCTGGACGCCATTTCCCACAGTCTCTTGGCCAGTCTGGACGTCTTGCGACGGGACGCGGACATCATTTATTATCAGAATATCGGGCCTTCTTTAGTATCTTGGATACCTAAATTGTTCAGCCGGGCCAAGATCGTTTCCATCCTCCAGAGCCCTGATTATGACCATAAGAAATGGGGCCGGTTCGCCCGTTTTTCTCTGAGGCTGGGCGAGCGGATCATGTGCCGGGTTTCCGACCAGCTGATAACCGTCAATAAGAGCCTCAAGGATCATATCAGGACGAAATACGGACGGGAGGCCCATCTCATCCCCAACGGAGCCGTCATCAACCGCCGGGTCAGACCGGTGGAAATCTCCAAGAGATGGGGACTTGAGGAAAATAATTACATCTTTTCTGCTTCCCGCCTAGTCAGGCATAAAGGCATCAATTATCTGATCGAAGCTTATAACCGCTTGGAGACGGATAAGAAATTAGTCATCGCCGGAGAAGGCGCTTTCACCGATTCTTACGTGGCGGAATTGAAAAGGCTGGCCTCTGGCAATCCCAATATCATCTTTACCGGCAATCAGAGCGGCCGGATCCTGGCGGAGCTGTATTCGAACGCCTATCTGTTCGTCCAGCCTTCGGAATCGGAGGGCCTGTCCTTGGCCTTGCTTGAAGCCATGGCTTACGGCCGGGGGATCCTGGTGAGTGACATCCAGGAGAACCGGGAGACCATCGACCGGGCCGGCCTGATTTTCAAGAGTAAGAGCAGCAAGGATCTGGAAGAGAAATTAGCTTATCTGTTGAAGCATCCCGAGCTGATCGAGGAGAAAGGCAAGGAAGCTAGAGCCAGGGTGAAGAAATATTACAATTGGAACATCATCGCCCGCGACATCCTGAAGGTCTTCGCGGAGGCTTGGCAGGGAGAAAAGAAAACCCCTCTTGTCGACTATCATAAAATGGTGCGCAGGTTTATCAGCCTCATCTTTTAAATCAGAAGATTCGTGGTAGAATGGGGACATGATACTCTATATAGATACAACCGGAAAAGATTCCATCGAGGTCGCCCTTGGCGACGGAGATAGGATTTTCAAGAAGAGGGCGGCCGCTTTCCGGAAGCAATCGGAAAAGCTTTTGCCTCTCATAGGAAAGATCCTTAGGGAAAGGAATTTGGGGCTCGAGGAGCTTGAGAAGATAATGGTCAAAGACCAGGGCGGAAGCTTCACTTCCTTGAGGATCGGGGTGGCGACGGCCAACGCCTTGGGGTTCGCCTTAAGAATCCCGGTCGAAGCCGCTTCCGGCAGGATGGCCAGGAGGGCGGCCGGCTTATCCGTAGTCGAGCCTGCCTACGATAAGGGGCCGAATATCACTCTAAAAAAGACTTGAGCGCCGGTATTGTGGATAATTAAATCATTTTAAATCTTGATTTGCAATACGCTTCTAATGTTAGCGTATTTTTTTATTTCCAGAATTGATTTCCTGCCCATGAAATTGGGTTGACTTTAGGCCAAAAGTGGAGTATAATAAAATTAGATTGGGGAAAAGTGGGGAATTGAGGTGAAACTCAGAACTCTAAAGTCTAGTAAAAAGAAAGGCGGCCTAGATAATTCGCGCCGCCGGTCAAATAGGTTTGCCCCTAATGCTTGTCGGGGCAAACCCTTTAAGGCGAAGAAGGGGTCTGATCTAATTGAGTAGGTCAGACTTCTCCTATGCCCTAAGGAGCCGAAGCTCCAAGAGCCAATGTTTATCGGAGAATATAGCCACAACCTGGATAATAAAGGACGGCTCGCCGTCCCGGCCAAGTTCCGCCAGCTATTGAAGGGGGGAGCGGTGGTTACGCGTGGTTTGGATAATTGTCTCTCGCTCTATCCCAAGAAAGAATGGGGAGAATTGGCCAAGAAGCTCGCCGGCCTGCCCTTGAGCCAGCCCGAAGCTCGGGCTTTCGCCCGCCTGATGCTCGCCGGAGCCATGGACGTGGAGTTCGACAGCCAGGGCCGCATCACCCTGCCGGAATACTTGAGGAAATTTTCTTCCCTGAAGCATAAGGCGGTCATCGCCGGTCTTTATGACCGGTTGGAGATCTGGGACGAAGAGCTTTGGAATCGCTATAAGACGGGAGCCGAGAAGAAGACGGACGCGATCGCCGAGACGCTGGGGAGCTTAGGGGTCTAGATATGGAATATCGCCACGAGCCGGTCATGCTCCGGGAAGTGCTCGAGCATTTGGATCCCAGGCCCGGACAGTTCTTCATCGATTGCACTTTGGGAGGGGCCGGCTATACCTTGGCCCTTGCCGAAAGGGTCGGTCCGGAGGGTCTGGTGCTCGCCATCGATCTGGACGAGTGGGCCATCAAGAATGCCAAGGAAAGGATCGAAGGAAAAAGACTGAAAAATATAATCTTAGAAAATGATAACTTCCGAAACCTCGCTAAAATCTACCGACGACACTTTGAAGATAAGCCGGCTCTTAAGCTTGCTGGGGTTGTATTTGATCTGGGTCTATCTGGAGCTCAACTCGAAGACCGGACTCGGGGATTTAGTTTTAAGCAGGATCATCCGTTAAATATGGCTTTCGGCCGTCAGGCCGGAGGGCCGTCGACCGGAGAGATTCTGAACGATTGGGAGGAAAAGGATCTGGAAGGGATCATCCGGGAATATGGTGAAGAAAGATTTTCAAAGAGGATAGCTAAAGAGATCGTGATTTACCGCCGGACAGAAGCTATCGAGAGCACCGGGCAATTGACGGAGATAATCAGACGCGCCATACCGGCCAGGTTCCGCCACGGCGCCATCGATCCGGCCACCAGGACCTTCCAGGCCCTGAGGATCGCCACCAACCAGGAACTTGAGAATATCGAAGCGGCTCTGCCGCAGGCCCTGGAACTGCTCGATAAGGGAGGACGGATAGCGGCCGTCTCTTTCCATAGCCTCGAAGACAGGTTAATTAAAAATTTTTATAAAGAAGAAGGTCGGGATTGCGTCTGCCCGCCGGAATTTCCGGTCTGCAGATGCGACCATAGGGCCAGGCTGAAGATCGTGACCGCCAAAGCCCTGAAGCCGACCGCCGAAGAGATCGGGCGCAATCCGCGTTCGCGCAGCGCGAAGTTGAGGGTGGCCGAGAAAATCTAATATGACCCAAACACAAACAAAAATAGAAGAAACAAATAAGATCGCCGTCCAGGGAATGAGAAAGATAAATCTGAAGACTCTGAATAAGGTCATCTATTCCTTAATAATCATTTGCGGAGTATACTATCTGACAGGAGCCAATGATCTCTCCATAAAAGGTTTTGAGCTGCAGAAATTGAAGAGGGAGCTGTCCAATACTGCCGCGGAAAACAAGGACATGGAGACCCGGATTACCTATCTGGATTCTTATAGCAGCAATCTGGGCCAGAAGATCAAGGCTTTAGGCATGGTGGCCGCCGGCAAGGCCGATTATCTGACGGCCGGCAGCGGCGCCGTCGCCAGAAGATAATTAAAAATTAGCGCCCGCGACCTATGCAGTTCTGGCATCACAAAGAAGCCAAAAAGACCACCGTCCATGATAATCGCATTAACATCATAATCGCGATTATTTTTTTATTGGGCGGCGGCCTGATCGCCAAGCTTTTCTCCTTGCAGGTCATGGATTATGGCTTGTATATCGCCAAGGCCGACGAGCAGCATAAATCTTTCAGCATCTTGGAGCCTGACCGGGGCAAGATTTTCATCCAGGATGATCAAAAATTGGACGATAGCCTTTATCCTCTGGCCACGGAGAAGGAATTCGCCCTCGTCTACGCCGTCCCCAAAGATATCAAGGATGCTCAGAAGATGGCTGAAGTCTTTTATCAGACCTTCAAGCAGGAGAAGATCGAACAGGAAGTCGATCAGCTCTTCAAGAAGGAGGATGATGATAACCTCAAGAAAGAATTGGATGCCGTCAAGGATCTTCCCGAGAATCAGCGGCAAGCCAAGGAAGATGAGATCATGAAGACGGCCGACGGTCTGAAGAATGACCCTCAGTTCCAGAGTGAAAGGAAGGCTCAGCGCGAGCTGGAGATAAATATCCGAAAGGAGGCGGCCATCAAGGATTATTTGACCGCCCTGGATAAGCCGAACGACCCCTATGAACCCATCGAAAGGAAAGTGGACGAGGATCTGCTCAAGAAGCTATATGTCTTGGCTGCGGCTCCCGACCAGATCTTGAATGCTGATGATCTGAAGATTAAGGACGGTTTCATCGTCACCAAAGGCGCTGACGGCAAAGAGGAAGAAGTGAAAGTGGACGGCTTGGGCTTCCAGACCGTCAATTACCGGTTCTATCCGGAGAAGAATATCGGAGCCAACCTGCTCGGCTTCGTCAGCTATGACGGGGATGAGCAGAGGGGCGAATATGGGCTTGAAGGCTTCTTCAATGATGAGCTCACCGGCAAGGCTGGTTCTGTCCGGGCAGAAAGGGGGGCCGGTGGCGCGTTGGTGATCGTCAATGATCGGGAATACGTGAAGCCGGTTGATGGAAGCGACCTGGTTCTGACCATCAACCGGGCCATCCAGTTCACCGCCTGCCAGAAGCTGGACGAGGCCGTTTCCCATTACGGCGCCGACGGAGGAAGCGTCATCATCATGGATCCTAATACGGGCGCCATCCTGGCCATGTGTTCCAATCCGGATTTCGACCCCAATGATTATCGGGAAGTGCCTTCGATGGAGGCTTACAATAATGAAACCGTCTTTGGTGCCTATGAGCCCGGTTCGATCTTCAAGGCTATCACCATGGCCGCGGCCCTTGACCAGGGCAAAGTCACTCCCGAGACCACTTATGATGATACCGGCGTGGTCAAGATCGACAAGTATGAGATAAAAAATTCCGACCATAAGGGGCACGGGGTGGTCAATATGACCTTTGTCCTGGAGAATTCTTTGAATACCGGCGCCATCTTCGCCATGAGGCAGATCGGCCCCCAGATGTTCGGCCAATACGTCAAGAATTTCGGTTTCGGCGAGAAGACCGGTATCGAGCTGGAGGGAGAATCGGCCGGCAACATCAGGAACCTGACCGAAGATAAATACAATGAAGATCTGAACGCGGCCACGGCTTCGTTCGGACAAGGCCTCGCCGTGACCCCCCTGCAGATGGTCACCGCCTTCGGGGCAATCGCCAATGGCGGAGTCTTGATGAGGCCTTATCTGGTCAAAGATCTGATCCGCGCCGACGGGACGAGGATCTCCGTCCAGCCCAAGCAGATAAGAAGAGTGATTTCGCCGCGGGCGGCCGCCCTCCTCGGGGGCATGCTGGTCGATGTGGTCGAGAAGGGCCATGGCAAGAAGGCCGGGGTCAAGGGTTATTACGTCGGCGGCAAGACCGGCACGGCCCAGGTGCCCGGCAAGGACGGCCGATACCAGGTCGGCATCAATATCGGTTCTTTCGCCGGTTTCGCGCCGGTTGACAATCCGCGCTTCGTGATGTTAGTTAGGATGGACCACCCGCGGGGGGTCGTCTGGGCGGAGAGTTCCGCGGCGCCGGTTTTCGGCGATCTGGCCCAATTCCTCTTGAACTATTGGCAGGTCCCGACCGAGAGGCCCATCGATGATAAAAAATAAATGAAAAAAATCTTACAATTGATCTTGAAATTCGAAGCCAGGGCTATTTTGAAAAAGTATAGGCCGGATATCATCGGCATCACCGGAAGCGTCGGCAAGACGAGCGCCAAGGAGGCCATCTACGCGGTCCTGTCCCGTAAGTTTTCGGTCCGTAAAAATATCAAGAATTATAATAATGAACTGGGGCTGCCTCTGAGCATTATCGGCGCCCAGGCCCAGGGCAAGTCGGCCCTGGGTTGGCTTTCGGTCTTTGCCAAGGGTCTGAAACTGATCCTATGGCCCGCCGAATATCCGAAGATCCTGATCTTGGAGATGGGCATCGATAAGCCGGGGGACATGGAGTATCTCCTTTCCATCGCCGCTCCCAGGATCGGCATCTTGACGAAGGTCGGCCATGCCCATCTGGAATTTTTCGGGAACTGGCAGAACTTAAAGAAGGAAAAGGAGTCTTTGATCCTGAAGCTGCCGGCCGAGGGCTGGGCGATCCTGAACGCTGAAGACGGAGGGACACGGGAGCTTTCTGACAGGATCAAAGCCCGTCTTCTCACCTATGGTTTCGCGGAAGGACAGGTGGTGGCTTCCAATATCGCCGGCATCAGTAAGCTGGAGAACGGAAAGAGGATCGAGCCGGGCCTCCATTTCAAGATGAAGTATGGCGGCTCGGCCGTGCCGGCCTTCCTGCCGGACGCCTTCGGCAGGCCGGCTGTCGAAGCGGCTCTGATCGCCGCCGCCGCCGGGATCATCTATGGGGTGAATCTGG
>JAKAJF010000024.1 GCA_021813875.1 bacterium
TTCTTTACCCTTGAAGAAATGGAAGATTGTTTTAAAAACGCCGGTTTTGAGGTAAGCTATAAAAAAGTGGTTCCTGGCGAAGGAGTAAATTGGATCCAAATAATAGGAAAAAATAAAGGAGAATTATAAATGGAGGCAAAAGTCACAAAATATGATAAGCTCGTCCGGGATAGGATCCTTGAGATTATCAGGGCGGACGGCAAAGAACCGGTCAGCCATATCGCTGACGGCAAAGAATATTGGGAGAAGCTGAAGCAGAAATTAGCGGAAGAGGTTACGGAGTTCTTTGAGGCCGAAAACGAACTCGAGATGGCCGATGTTCTCGAAGTCATCAAGGCCATCATGAAGTTCAAGGGCTTCGATGAGAAAGAGATCGAAAAAATCCGTCTGGAGAGAAGGGAAAAGAGGGGCGGGTTCGAGGAAAAGATAATTTTGGAGGAGGTCCGAGAATGATCAAGCGCAAAGCTTGATTTTTTTATTATTTTAAAGTAAGCTTAAATATCAATCCAACCGTTCTTTTAACTCTACCAGGAGAGGAGAGTCTCATGAATAATGAAGCGATTTATCTTTATGGATTTTTCAAGGGCCGGAATATGCCCTTGGCCATGAAGGCCGTGACCCGGGCCAGCGAATGGCACAAGGGTCAGACCAGGAATGATGGTTCGCCTTATATAAACCATCCTATAACGGTCGGCCGACTTTTGGTAAACCAGCACATATATGACGATGTGACTCTGGCCGCCGCTATCCTGCATGATGTTATTGATGACAAACGCGCCACCTATGATGAAGTAAAAAAGGAGTTCGGTGAAGAGGTGGCTGACTTAGCGGAGGTGCTGGCCGACAAAGATCTGGACAGGATAGCTAAAGATATCCGCACTATTTTGATCAAGGCTGCCGACAGGACTTATAATATCGGCACTATGGTCGGAGTTTTCGACGTTCCGAAGCTCAAGAAATACGTCTCGGAGACCGAAGAAAAGATCCTGACCATGATGAAACAGGCCAGAAGGACTTATCTCGAGTATAGCGACGCCCTGGTCTCTTTCCGGGACCACATCGTCAACGTCATCAAGGTCGTCAAACACGTGATCGAGCTCTCCGAAGAGAATGCCAGGCTAAAAGAACAAGTTTTTGTCCAGGCCGCCCCCTAAGAGCCAATAAACGGCTCTTTTTTCTTGGAAATAACTTGACAATCGACCCTTCTTTCCCGTAGGATGAGTGTATTAAAACTATGCATAGCGTCATCCTCTGCGGGGGTTCCGGGACCCGGCTTTGGCCCCTTTCTCGCAAGAATTTCCCCAAACAATTTTTAAATCTATACAATGACAATTCTCTCCTGCAAGAGACTTTTTTGCGCTTGAGGGAAATCATGCCGGCCGAGAACATTTACTTCATCACCAATAATGATAATTTTTTCAATGTCTTCAACCAGATCAAAGAGATCGAAAAGAGCTTCAAGGCTTCACAGGTCTTGATCGAGCCGGCGAGCCTCAATACCGCCCCGGCCATGACTTACGCCATCAAGCATCTGGCCGAGAAAGCCAAGGTCGACCTCGATGAACCGATCATTTTCCTGCCCTCCGACCATTACATCGGGGACAAGGAAGCTTTCGCTAAGACCGTCGCGGGTGCCATGGCCAACGTCGGACCCCATATCGGCACGATCGGCATCGTCCCATCCAAGCCGGAGACCGGTTATGGCTATATCCGCAAAGGCGAGAGAGAAAATAATTATTTCAAAGTCCTGGAATTCAGGGAGAAGCCGGACAGAGCCGTGGCCGAAGAATACCTAAGGTCGGGCCAATATCTTTGGAACTCGGGCATGTATATCTTTACCATCCGGGCTTTCGTCAAGGAGCTGCGTCTCCATGCCCCGGAAATTTACTCTTTACTGACTAAAGATTTCGAGAATTTTACCAGGCAGTTCCATACCCTGCCTTCGATCTCGATCGACTACGCTATTTCCGAAAAATCTAACAATACTATCGTCTTTGAAGGCGATTTCGGCTGGAATGACATCGGCTCCTTCGACAGCCTTACGGAGATTCTGGATAATCATAACCCCAGGCATATCAGCATCGACTCGAAGAATGTCTTTGTCCATAGCGCCAATAATCGCCTGGTCGCCACTTTGGGCGTCGAAGACCTGAATGTCATTGAGACTAACGATAGCATCCTTGTCTATAAGCGTGGCCGCGGAGAGGAAGTCAAAAAGATAGTCGATCACCTCAAAGAGAATAATCTCAAAGAGATCGAACACAACCTTGTCGTGCACAGACCCTGGGGCAAATATGAAGTCTTGATCGATAGCCCTCTCCATAAGGTCAAAAAGATCACCGTTTATCCGGGTGCCCAGTTGAGCCTGCAGAAGCATTTTCACCGGGTCGAGCATTGGGTCGTCATCAAAGGCATGGCCAAGGTTACCAATGGAGACAAGGAAATCTTTTTGAAGGAGAATGAGAGCACCTTTATCCCGGCCATGACCGTCCATCGCCTGGAGAATCCCGGCAAGATCAATGTTGAGATTATCGAGGTCCAGACCGGCCATTATCTCGAGGAGGATGATATCATTAGGTTCGAAGACGCCTATAATCGTAAATAAACGCTTGCCTTTTATAAATAATTGGTCTAAAATTATTAAAGAAAAGCTTAAATTGTTAATAATCTCAAACTATTTTTAATAGTTTATTTATTTTTATGCCGGAAAATCTACTTAAAAAAATATTCCAGCCCAGCGGACGCGGGAAGGCCCGTTGGATCACTGTCTTGATCATCCTTCTCGTGATTGTCAGCGGCCTGGTGGACGCCGGAAATTATTATAATAAAGGGGCTGATTGGCTGGCGGCCAAGACCAAGGATGTCATCCAGCTGCCTCACACGGCAGGCGGCAACTTCAGGCTCGGCCTCGACCTCCTGGGCGGGACCCAATTGACCTATAAGGCCGATGTTTCCGCCATCGCTCCCCAAGACCAGGCTTCGGCCGTCGAGGGGGCCCGAGACGTCATCGAACGCCGCGTCAATGTCTTCGGCGTCAGCGAGCCGAATATCGAGACCAACAAATCGGGAAATAATTATGAGATTATCGTGGAATTGGCCGGCATCAAGGATGTCAATCAGGCCATCAAGATGATCGGCGAGACCCCGATTTTGGAATTCAAGGAGCAGAATACCCAGAAGACCCTGACCCCCGACGAGCAGAAGCAGATCGACCAGGAGAACAAACAGGCCGAAGCTCAAGCCACCGACGTCTTAGGCAAGGTGTTGTCGGGGGGAGACTTTACGGCTCTGGCCAAGCAGTTCAGCCAGGACGACGCCACCAAGGCTAATGGCGGCGAGCTGGGCTGGATCACGGAAAAAGATAACCCGGAGATCGTCGATATCGCCAAGAACCTCAAAAAAGGAGAGACAGTCCATGATTTCACCAAAACTAGCAAAGGTTATGAGATCGTCAAATTGGAAGATATGAAACCCAAGACTGATCCTTTTAACGATAAAGTGCAGGAAAAGGAAGTACAAGCGGCCCATATTTTGATATGTTATCAGGGGGTCGATGGCTGCACTAACGGTCTGACCAAGGACCAGGCCCTGGCCAAGATTAAGAGTTTAAAGGCCCAGGCCACTCCGGCCAATTTCAAGGACCTGGCCAGGGCTAATTCGACCGAACCGGGAGCCAAGCAGTCCGGCGGTGAGCTGGGCTGGTTCGGCAAGGGAGCCATGGTCAAGCCTTTCGAGGATGAGGTCTTTGCCCAGAAGGTCGGGACCATTTCCGATCCGGTCGAGACCCAGTTTGGCTATCACCTGATCTATAAAGAAGGAGAAAGACCGGTCTATGAATATAAGGTCCAGCATATTTTGATCAAGACGACCAGTGCCCAAGACATCCTCGGGAACCAGGGCGAATGGAAGAATACTGAATTGACCGGCAAGAACTTGCAGCACGCCACCGTCCAGTTCGATCCCAATAGCGGCGCTCCGCAGGTATCTTTGGAGTTTGATAGCCAGGGCGCTAAGATGTTTGAAGACATCACTGGCAGGAACGTCGGCAAGCCGGTCGCCATTTTCCTGGACGGTTATCCGATTAGCATCCCGACCGTCAATGAAAGGATTACTGGCGGCAAAGCGGTCATTACCGGAAATTTCAACATCCAAGAGGCTAAATTGTTGGCCCAGCGTCTGAACGCCGGCGCCTTGCCCGTACCGATCAATCTGGTCGACCAGCAGACTGTCGGCGCCACTTTGGGCCAGAAATCAGTTTCGGACAGTCTTAAGGCCGGCATTATCGGCTTCATCCTGGTCGCCCTCTTCATGATCATCTTTTATCGGTTGCTCGGCGTGGCCGCGGTTATCTCTCTGGCGATCTACGGCATCCTGGTCCTGGCCGTCTTCAAGCTTTGGCCGGTGACTTTGACCTTGGCCGGTCTGGCCGGATTCATCATGTCCATCGGCATGGCCGTCGACGCCAACATCCTGATCTTCGCCCGTTTTAAAGAAGAATTGAGGAACGGCAAGCCCTTCGGCTTGGCCCTGGAAGAAGGCTTCAGAAGAGCCTGGCTCTCCATCCGCGACTCGAACGTCTCCACCTTGATCACCGCCTTTATCCTGATCCAATTCTCGACCAGCATCGTCAAGGGCTTCGCGGTTACTTTGGGCTTGGGCGTCATCGTTTCCATGTTCACGGCTATCGTCATTACCAGAAATATCTTAAATATGATGTTGGGCAACTGGGTCGAAAAGCATCCTTGGCTCGTCGGTGGTCGGCGCGATAAAGAGCAGGCCGAAGTTTTAGAAAACGCCAACTAAACTAAAAATATGTATAGTATCATTCAAAAAAGAAAAATTTGGTTATCGATCTCAGGAGCTCTGTTCGTGGCTTTTTTGGCCGCCCTCTTTATCTGGGGTTTCAAGTGGGGCATCGATTTTACCGGCGGCAGCTTGTTGGAAATCAGATTCCAGGGCCAAAGGCCGACCATCGCCGAGGCTCAGAACGCTTTGAGCGGCCTAAATTTAGGCAGTTTGACCGTCCAGCCGGCGGGAGCCCAGGATATGATCTTCCGGTTCCAGGATACGACCGAGCAAAAGCATCAGGAAGCTTTGGCTAAATTGAAGCAGATCTCTAAGGGCGGATTGGAACAGCTGCAATTCGATTCGGTCGGACCTTCGATCGGCCAGGAATTGAAGCGCAAATCGGTCTATGCCATCTTCTTCGTCTTTATCGCGATCGTCCTCTATATCAGTTTCGCCTTCAGGAAAGTTTCCAAACCCGTCGCTTCTTGGAAATACGGTATTTCAGCCCTGGTCGCCATGTTCCATGACGTCATCATCACCCTGGGAGTCTTCTCGGTCTTGGGGAGATTCTATGGCGTCGAACTTAATTCCGCTTTCGTGGCCGCCGTCCTGACCGTCCTCGGCTATTCCGTCCATGATACCATCGTCGTCTTCGACAGGACCCGCGAGAACCTTCCTAAGAGCAACGAAGATTTTGCCGGGACTGTCAATAAAAGCTTGAATCAGACTTTGGGCCGTTCGATCAGCACCTCTCTGACCGTGCTTCTGACCTTGGTGGCGGTCGTCATCTTCGGCGGCGCCTCCATCAGGACCTTTTCTTTGGCCCTGGCGATCGGCATCTTCATCGGCACCTATTCTTCGATCTTCGTGGCTTCGCCGCTCTTAGTTGTCTGGAACAATTGGAATAATAATAGATAACTAATGGAGGGGCCTTTGAAAGGCCCCTTTTTATCAGGTTGGCAAGCTGATTTTTTGTTTCCTTGACATTTTCTTTATAATAAGCTATAATTAAAATAGTTGTAAGTTTTCTCAAAAAATCCCTTCGGGATGTTCTCTCCTTGCAATAGGGTTTGCCCTTAGAAGGAAAAAAGATAGAGCCATGTTTAGGCCTCTTGAAAGAAGAAAAGAGAAGCGGTCCGCCTTACAATAATATTTATTTAAGAGACCAAGCAAATATGGCAAAGAAGTTGTATGTTGGTGGTATTTCTTATTCCACCAGCGAAGATGCTTTAAAAGAGCATTTCTCACAGGCCGGTTCAGTCGAGTCGGCTGTCATCATCATGGATAAGATGACCGGACGCTCAAAAGGTTTCGGTTTCGTCGAAATGGCCACTGACGAAGATGCCCAGAACGCTATCGGCATGTTCAATGGCAAAGAGCTCGACGGCCGCAACCTGACCGTCAACGAAGCTCGCCCCATGGAAGCTCGCCCTCCTCGAAGAGAAGGTGGGTTTAACAGAGGCGGATTCGGCGGCGGCGACCGAGGTGGAAGAAATTGGTAATTCTTACTAAATTTCGAAAAACAGCTCCCTTTAGGGAGCTGTTTTTGTTTGTAATTGACAGTTTATATAATTTATGTTATTTTTATATATTCTTTGAAAATTGAATAATTAAAATTTAGGCGGCGGACGCGAATACGGATGTCTAAAAAAGACGAATAAGGGCTTGTCTGTCGTCTAATTTAATTCCCCTTGGGTAGAAAGACGGAATGCTCCTATGTCTTTTTAGACGAGAAAGGAGGTGTCTTTCTGCCCAGCTTTTTAAAGCCAGTTTAGGTGGTAGACGAAAGTGAAATAGTTTTTTTATTGAACGAAATAAATAATGTCTGCTACTTAATCTAATTTCCCCTTGGGTAGAAAGACGTTTACGTGACTGTCTCTTTAGGACGAGCCCGAGTTTGTCTTTCTGCCCAGCTCATATAACAGGTCGAAGACCTTTAATTTAAACAGGAGGTAGCGGATGAAAAGGATAGTCGCGATAGTGCACCGGATTAAAAATCCGGTCGAAGGTCAGGCCAGGCCGACCCTGGTGGCTGTAAAGGAAGGAGAGAAAATAAAGACTTTTGAGTTGGCGACCGAGCAGGACGAACTTGATTTCGTCCTTGGGATCCTGCCGACCGGCATGCGCAAGGTGAAAGAAGGAGAATATCCTGACGTCAATCTTTATCCCGAAAGGCATATTGAGCGGGATAAGGTGAACGGCAACCCCAAGAGAGTGCCGGCCGGTTACGACGGATTAAGGCCCGGCGATACGCTCGTCATGGCCCTCGGCGGGTCGGGTGACCGCATGGCCTACGCCGCCCATCGCCAGCTTAAAGACCTGGGCGGCCGTGTCATGAGGATTGCGCCATTCCTCCTTAAGGAGAAAAGGAAGGGAGAAAAGGAGGAAGATCATCTTCTGCTTCTGAATCTCTTCCGCGAGGGAGAGACGCTTTTCCAGGAGATGACTGACCGCGATTTGGACCTCATCCGCGTACGCGAAGCGTATTTCGCGCGCACGGAGGCCATGAAAGCGAGGATCGGTTGCGAGCAGCGCTTAAGGCAGCGTTTCATCGGACGTGTCTTCCTCACAGAGAACATGTACCCCGAGGGCAGGCTCGAGGACGAGTACGACAGCCTTAAGGCCAACGACAAGATTCTGCAGGCGCTGCTCCAGGAGGAAAGGCGCCGCGAAGCTGAGCTTAAACAGGCGGTCCGGCGGCTTACAGTCTGGGAGGAGATTTTCGAGCCCCTTGAAGGAGTGGGCGAGATGATCGCAGCCCGATTGGTCGTCGCTATCGGCGACATCCGCCGCTTCAAGACCGACGCCCAGCTCAAGAAATTCTGCGGTGTACATGTGCTCCCGGACGGGAAATTCGTCCGCAGGAGGAGTGGGGAAGTCGCAAATTGGCACCCGGAGGCGAGGCAAGCGCTTTATCTCCTCGGCGACCAGTTTAACCGCAGGCCGGAGTCGGTCTGGGGGAAGAAGCTCAGGGAGTACAAGCGCAGGTTCCGGGAGAAATATCCGGAGCCTGTCGAGACTCCGGGAGCCGGCGGCAGGAAGGTTAAGAAGTATACGGACGGCCACATCCACAAGATGGCCACCTGGCGGACCATCACCAAGTTCGTCGAGTGGCTGCATCACGAGTGGAGCCGCCTGGAAGTCCCGGAAGGAAAGAAGGTGGAAGTGGCTGGCTAATGGAGAATGTCAGTTGCCGCTTCTCAAAGAGGCCGGAAGACGAATCGCCACGTGTTATAAAACGAAAAGACAATTGTCTTCCGGCCTCACTCCAAACAGATAAGCCGCTCGCGACGTTCTTGACGGTGCGTAAATTTTCCGCGATGGTTTTTCTGTCGCGAGCGGCTCCAAAAAAGCTTGGTAGTTGACGAGGGATCCGATGTGCTTAGCACGAGAATGGAAGTGTTTACTGCCCGAGCCCTAAATTCAATTTCCGCGAAGACGAAGCTTGCTTTGTTTTTAAACGAAAATTCCGCTGTCTTCGCGGATTGCTCTTTATATAGTTGGTTGGACGATTAGATTCCTGCCATGTTGGTGTTCACGGCGAATGTTGCGGTGTCCGACAAACTCTTTATAACCGTATTATTTAAAATAATACGGTCTTTTTTTATAAAAAATCACTTTTGACAAAAGTGAGTCATTTAGGGTAAACTAAATAAATAAAAAACTCATTGTCATCCTGAGCGAAGCGAAGGATCTTGTGGGCTACAACAACGGGATTTTTCTGCCTGTCGGCCTCAGAATGACGGTTATTTTATGCGCCAATCCAAGCTTTTCACCAAGACGATCAAGGAGCTTCCCAAGGACGAGACCAGCTTCAACGCCCAGGCCCTGATGCGGGCCGGTTTTATCGACAAGGTGGCCGCCGGCATCTATGCCATGCTGCCTCTGGGCTACCGGGTGCTTAATAAGATTTCCGACATCATCAGGGAAGAGATGGACGCCATCGGCGGCCAGGAGATCTTCATGCCCGCCCTTCTGCCCAAGGAGCTTTGGCAGAGGACCAACCGTTGGGAGAATTTCGATGTCCTCTTCAAGATCATGGGCACGGACAAGAAGGAGTACGCCCTGGGGGCGACGCATGAAGAGATCGTCACGCCCCTGGTCAAGAAACAGGTGCTTTCCTACAAGGACCTGCCGGTCGCCGTCTATCAGATCCAGACCAAATTCAGGAACGAGCTCCGAGCCAAGGCCGGCCTTATCCGCGGCCGGGAATTTTCCATGAAAGATCTGTACTCTTTCCATAAGAGCGAAGATGATCTGAATGAATATTATAAGATCGCGCAAAAGGCTTATTTCAAGATCTTCGAACGCTTCGGGCTTCTGGATCGCACTTATCTGACCTTCGCTTCCGGCGGCGCCTTTTCCAAATATTCCCATGAATTCCAGACTCTGGCGGAGAACGGGGAAGATACCATCTATATCTGCGACAATTGTGACATCGCCATCAATAAAGAAATCATCGACGAGCAGAAAAAATGCCCTAATTGCGGCAACGACGACTTCCGTGTCGAGAAGGCGGTCGAAGTCGGCAATATTTTCAAATTAGGCACCCGTTTTTCCAAGCCCTTCGGTTTCAAATTTGCCGACGAGGAAGGCAAGCAGCACGACGTGATCATGGGCTGTTATGGCATGGGTCCGACCAGGGTCATGGCTACGATCGTGGAAGTCCATCATGATGACAAAGGCATCATCTGGCCCGAAGAGGTGGCCCCTTACAGGATCCATCTGATCAGCCTCAAGGGCAAGAATGATCCGGCTCGCGTCGCCGAAGCGGCGGAAAAGATCTATCAGGACCTTGTAAAGAACGGCCTGGAAGTCTTGTTCGACGATCGGGAGACGAGCGCTGGAGAGAAATTCGCCGATGCCGACCTGATCGGCTGCCCATATCGCCTGATTGTGAGCGAGAAGACTTTGGCGGCCGCCTCTATCGAGCTTAAGACAAGGAAGGACGGGAAAGCGGAACTGATCCCATTGGATGGAGTGTTGAAGAAGCTTAAATAAAGCTGCGCTAGGCCTTACTTTTTGTAACCAAAAAGTAACCAAAAAGTTTTGGGGCCCTCAATTCGCTATCACTTTGATTATTCTTTATTTATATTCGCTTGGCGCTCAGTTCGGCCCCCAAACCCCTTGGCTTTTGAAAACAACCTTTAAAAACTTACAGATAAGACAATTAGGGGGTTGAAATTTTCTATGACTAAATACGAGATATATTCACTTATTATACAAAGTGCCACAGTATTAGCGGCGAGCGTCTTCGCTATTTGGCAAATTTTTATTAACCTACGCTTGAAGAAATTAAATGATTTTGTCGCTGTCGCTATAGTTCCAGAAAGTAGCAGCATAAAAGTACTAAATACCGGGAAAATAAATCTTTATATTCATGGTTTTGAAATAAATGGGACTGTTAAACTTTTTGATAGAGGCAGGCTGCTTTCAGCAGGCAGTCTAGATTCTGCATATTATTGGCTGCCAATTGATAGTGCACCTCATAGTGGAATTTTTAATATAAAAGTTTGGATTACAGATGAATATGGTAAAAAATATATTACCCTTGGACAAGGGGAAAGTATAGAACGCAACAGCAACGAAATTGAAGTACGAGTGTGGACTCTAAAAACGCATAAAGAGAAATGGAGTTTTTCAAAAAGCTTTTAGAATTAGAAATTTGAATTATTTTAAAATTAAAAATTTTTATAGATGTTCAATAATTTTTTGGGGAAATTCAGCAAGGATCTGGGGATCGATCTGGGCACGAGAAATACCCTCGTCTATACTCCGGAGAAAGGGATCGTCATCAACGAACCGTCGGTCGTAGCCGTCAACATGCGCACCGACGAAATTTTAGCCGTGGGTGAAGACGCGCGCAGGATGATCGGCAAGACCCCGAGCCACATCCAGGCCATCAAGCCTTTGGTCGACGGGGTGATCTCCGATTTCGAAGTGACGGAAAAGATGCTCAAATATTTCATCAATAAGGTCCATAGCGACGGTTTCGCCCTGGCTCCCAGGCCGAGGGTGGTGATCGGCATCCCTTTGGACGTCACCGAGGTGGAAAAGAAGGCGGTGGAAGATGCCGCCAAGTCGGCTGGCGCGCGCCAGGTCTTCTTGATTGAGGAATCGATGGCCGCCGCCATCGGCGCCCGGCTGCCGGTCTCGGAGGC
>JAKAJF010000025.1 GCA_021813875.1 bacterium
CCGTCCGGCCAGACCGATTTCGACGCCGACAAAGCGTCCCAGCTTTTGGCCGATGACGGCTGGCAAGCGGCCCCCATCACTGCTGACGACCTCAAGTCTGCCCAAGCGACTGTCGCCGCTCCGGCAGATACCAAGGCGGCCAAACAGGCCAAGAAGGACGCTCAAGCCAAATTAGACATGGGACCGGGCCAATGGTTGCTCAAAAATAACAGCTATTTAAAGATAACCTTGACGATTATCGACACGGACGAGAATCAGCAGGTCGCCCAAGCCATCAAGACTGCTTGGGAAAATATCGGCGTCAAGACCGATATCGAAAGCGTGCCGGCCGCCCAGATCGGCCAAAACGTGGTCAAGCCCAGGAATTTCGAAGCTTTATTGTACGGCCAGATGCTGGAAGCCGATCCCGACGCTTATGCTTTCTGGCATTCTTCCCAGACGGGGGAGAACGGATTGAATATCGCCGGCTACGCCAACAAAGAGGCGGATAGCCTGCTCGAAGATGGCAGAGCCTCTTCAAACCCTGACGAAAGGAAGGCCGACTATCAGAAATTCCAGGAAATCATCCGCCAAGATGCGCCGGCCGTCTTCCTTTATTCTCCGGATTATATCTATGTCCAGGGGAAAAACGTGAAAGGCTTCGAAGGCCAGATCATTTATTCCCCCCGGGATCGCCTGGCCGGCATAAGCGATTGGTATATCAAGTCAGGCAAAAGGATAATCTGGTAACCAAAATTTCGGGCGAGTGGTGAAATTGGTAGACACGCAAGCTTCAGGAGCTTGTGGGAGCAATCTCGTGGAGGTTCAAGTCCTCTCTCGCCCACACTAATTTATACTCAACATAGGAAATGAGCTTTTTAAAAGGCTCAAAAAATTAAGAATTAATTCCTCAAAGAGTGGACTGTGGTTTTTTAGCCTCGTCAAAATAAATTAATCTTATGATAACCAAATACAAACCAAAATCTAGCTTCGCCCGCTCCGGCGGACAAGCTAAGGCGGGGAAGGCTGTGAGGCCTTACCGCGCCAAAAGTGAAATCAAACGCGAAGAGCCAATCGCCGGCCAAGTCAAGCGCCCGGCGGAAATCAAAGCCGGCGCCAAAGACAGCCTGAACAAACTTCGAGTCATGACCTTGGGAGGCTTGGAAGAGGTCGGCCGCAACATGACTCTGATCGAATACAACAAGGAGATCATCGTCATCGACATGGGTCTCCAATTCCCGGAAGAGGACATGCCCGGCATCGACTACATCATCCCCAACATCTCCTACCTCGAAGGCAAGGAGGATTGGATCAAGGGTGTCGTCATTACTCACGGTCACATGGACCATATCGGAGGTATTCCGCACATCATGGGCAAGATCGGCAACCCGCCGATGTTCATGGGCAGATTGACGGCCGGCCTGGTCCGGAAAAGGGCCGAGGAATTCAATAAGTGCCCCAAACTTAACATCGCCGAGGTCGACGAAACTTCCCGCCTCCAGCTGGGCAAAAATTTCAAGATTGAATTCTTAAGGGTTAATCATTCCATCCCCGACTGCTTCGCCATCATCATCCACACGCCAGTCGGGACCCTTATCCATACCGGCGACTTCAAGATCGACTACTCTCCGGTCAATGACAAACCGGCCGACCTTAACCGCATCGCCCAGATCGGCGGCGAAGGCATCTTGATGCTGTTGGCCGATTCGACCGATTCGACCCATCCCGGCTACCAGGTCTCGGAATCCTACATCGGCGACGAGATCGGCCGCCTGTTCGACAAGATCCAGGGCCGCATCATCATCGGCACCTTCGCCTCCCAGCTGAGCCGCGTCCAGAAGATGTTTGACCTGGCCGCCAAGTACGGCCGCCGGATCTATCTCCAGGGCCGCACTATGAATGACAACGTGGAAATTGCCCATCAGATCGGCTACCTTCGGTTTAATCCCAAGATCCTGATCGATAGCGACAATGAATTGAAACGGGTTCCCGACAATAAATTGATCATATTGGGAACCGGCGCCCAGGGAGAATCGAACGCCTTCCTGATGCGGGTGGTCAACGGCGAACACCGCTCCATCCATCTGAAAGAAGGCGATACTGTCATTTTTTCCTCCTCGATCATCCCCGGCAACGAACGGGCCATCCAGAACTTGATGGATATGATCGTCAGGCAGGGAGCCAAGGTCATTAATTACGAGATGATGGACGTTCATGCCGGCGGGCACGCCAAACAGGAAGACTTGAAGCTGATGATGCGCCTCCTGAAGCCGCAATATTTCATGCCCATCGAAGGCAATCATTTCATGCTCAGGGCCCACGCGGATCTGGCCGAACAGGTCGGCATCCCCAAGACCAACGTCTTCGTGGCTGATAACGGCCAGGTGGTCGAATTCACCTCCTTGCAGGGCAAGATCGTCGGCCGGCTGACCCAGGAAAAAGTGCCTTCCGAATACGTGATGGTTGACGGTCTCGGCGTCGGCGACGTCTCCAACATCGTCTTGCGCGACCGCCGCGTCATGGCCGAGGACGGCATGATCGTCATCATCGCCACCATCGATTCGCGCACTGGCGAACCGATCGGCAACCCCGACATCATTTCCCGCGGTTTCGTCTACATGAAAGAGAATAAGGAACTGATCGAAAAGACCAGGATGAAGGTCAAGAAGATCGTCAAGGATCATGATCCGAGAACTCCGGCCGACGATGATTATATCAAGAACAAGATCAGGAACGATATCGGCCAATTCCTCTTCTCGCAGACCAAGAGAAGGCCGATGGTCCTGCCGGTAGTCATCAAAGTCTAATCTAAATAAAATAAAAATCCGCTTCAAAGCGGATTTTTATTTTATAAGATTCAGATATTCTTGCGGTGTTCGGCCATCTCCTCTTCGACTTCTTCCCAGATGTCCATCAGCTCAGCGACAATGAATTCATCATTGTCGTCGTCGGTCATCTTGCCATTGGTCCTGAAGTCTTGGATGGTCTCTTCGATCAGATCATTGTAAGCGTCGCGGTCGAAGGCGGCCTGCTCGATCATCTTGATCTTGACCAGATTTAAGATTTCTTGAGCTAATTCGTCCATATGTTTTAAACCTTTAAAGAGAACCTAAAAGGGAATGTTCTCGACCCTGATTTCTTCTTCCGTCGGCCCCATGTCCGGTTCATTGATGTCGACCTGGGGCTCTGATTGCGGGGCTCTCTCAAAACCGCCCGCGCCGGCTCCGGCGCGATCGAGCATAATCATGTTCTCGGCGATGATTTCGGTGCGGTAACGCTTGACCCCATCCTGGCCGGTCCAATCGCGGGTCTGGAGCCTGCCTTCGATATAGATCTTTGAACCTTTGCGCAGATATTGGCCGCAGATCTCGGCCAGCTTCCTCCAGGCGACGATATTGTGGAATTCCACCCTTTCCTGCTTCTGGCCGGACTGGTCCGTCCAGATGTAGTTGGTAGCGACCGTAAAAGAAGCGACTGTCGAGCCGGTAGGAGTATTCCTGATTTCCGGATCCCGGGTCAGGTTGCCGATGATCATGGCTTTGTTTAAGTTCATATGTTTGGCTTTAGAGCCGCTAAAGCGGCTTAGAGAAAACGAAAATTAAAGCAAAGTTTCAGTATCTAAAATCTTGTCCAGCTTGTCGTCCAGATCCTTCAACTCGATCTTGTCCTTGTCCTTTTCTTTAGATTTGGCCTTTTCTCTGACCTCCTTCTCAGCCTCCTCTTCCTTGGCCGCCTTGCTGGCGATCTTCTCGGCGATCTTTCTCTCCCTCTCGAGCTCTTCGGCGGTCTTTATCTTCTTGGCCACGATCTGATGGCGCAAGACTTCGCTCATCATCCTTAAAGCCTTGTTGGCCTTGGCCATGTTTTCGCCGGTCATATCGAACTCGATCAGGCTGTAATAGCCGTAAAAAAAAGTCTTGATCTGGTAAGAAAAGCGTTTCTTGCCCCATTCTTCAAAATGAGTGATAGTGCCGCCATTATCAGTGATGACTTTCTTCACCTTGTCGTTGATAGGAGCGACTTCATCCTCGGAAAAATTGTTCGGGATGATGTAGAGAAGTTCGTAATGAGGAACTTTCGATGATTTTACTTTAGCCATAGTGATTTCTTAAGAAGACGGATCTTCTTTCTTTTCTTAAATAATAATTCGGAAATCCTTCTTTGAGATAAAAAAACCCAGATATTCTCTATTCCAGGCTTAGAATTCCGGGCGGTCCGAGAATACCTTTCCCGTTCTTTTAAAACGGGATGATCCTAAGAGGATGTTGGGGAAGGTATATTTCCTTAATTTTAAATGTAAAGATACTTTATCATAAGGACGGAAAAATTGCAATAGGAAGCTCCTTGTGATAATTTTAAACTATGAAATATTTCTTCATTCCCGGGACCAATCCGACCATTTCTCTGTCTGAACTCTTAGCCATCTTCAAAAATGGCCAATATTCGCTAATTTATGGCGATATTTTCGTCTTGGAAAGTGAAGTCGCTTTGGATCCAGGCATCATCAAAAAGCTCGGAGGAACCGTTAAATTTGGAGAAATTAGGGTCGAGAAGGCTGCTCCGGCCGCCCTCCTGAATAAACTTAAAAGTTTGGTCGAGCCGGAGAAATTAGAGGAAGGAAAATTTAATTTCGGCCTTTCCTATTACGGCAAGAAAAAATTAAGGACCATGGAGCTCGGCATGGAGATCAAAAAGCATCTGCGCGCCCGAGGAGTAAGCTGCCGCTGGGTCACGAGCAAGGAAAGAGTCTTGTCGAGCGTCGTTGTCGAACAGAATAAATTGCTGCCGGCCAAGGGCGGCTTAGAGCTCGTGATTCTTGAAGACGGCGACAACTGCTCCATCGGCATCACCCTGGCCGTCCAGCCTTTCAAAGAATTATCGGCTCGGGATTACGGCCGGCCGGCCCGGGACGACTACTCTGGCATGCTGCCGCCCAAGCTGGCGCAGATCATGATCAATCTCTCCCGTCGTTCTAAAGGGAGCGAAGCGGCCGATGCCGTTATCCTTGACCCCTTCTGCGGCTCCGGCACCATCCTCACCGAAGCGGCCTTGATGGGTTACGAACGTTTGATCGGTTCGGATATTTCCAAAAAGGCGATCGAGGATTCGAAAAAAAATTTTGATTGGATCAAGGAACGATCCCGATTGAAGACGGATTGCCGATTTAAAAATTTAAGCGCCACTGAACTTTCCAGATTTATTAAACCTAACTCGATCGATGCTATTGTGACTGAGCCTTATTTAGGGCCGCAGCGGGGCAAAGTGGAGATCAAAAAAATAGTCAGAGATTTGGACAAGCTATATTCTGACAGTTTGCGAGAGTTTAAGAAAGTTTTAAAAGCTACGGGGAGGATTGTTATGATCTGGCCGGTCTTCACGAACGGGCCCCAATTCTTAAATCCGGAGCTTCATGGCTTAAAAATCGTCCGCCCCTTCCCCAATAATTTTAAAGATAAAATTCAACTGACCGGCCGGAACACTATGATTTACGGCAGAGAAGGACAAAAAGTTTGGCGGGAAATAGTGATCTTAGAAAAATAAAATAACCCCCTGCATTGGAGGTTATTTTATTTTTCTAAGCGGGTAACGGGAATCGAAACCTTAGATTTTTGCCAATTTTTTAGCTAATATTAAGGAAAGATCTAATCTCGAAAAATAGTCCGCTATTACAGTTTACTACAGTGAAATACAACTTAGTTACTTCTCTGTCACAATAATGGCACACTTTTAGAAGGTATGCCTATAGCGATATAGGGAGAAGTTAACTAAGAAGACAATTTTGTCCGGCTTATTTAAAAGCCTAGTTTTGTTATTCTTAAATTAATATGAGAAGGGTCTTGATCTCTTGCTGCTAATTTGCTTAGTTTAATATAGTGCTGCTCCACTGCTTCTTTGCCACATATGGCGCAATGCGCCAGGGCGATACGGGGGGAAGCGGTGGAATAAGCATTCCTTAGACTTCTTGGCGAGGTCAGGTTTAATTTATCTAAATTTTTAAACTTATGGAAACTTTAACAAGAGATAAAAAAATGCTAAACCTCAAGGAGGTAGCAAGCATATTTAACATTTCTACAGCCATGGCTTACAGATTAATTGCGGGAAGAAAAATCCCATTCTACAAAGCAGGTCGCTTAGATTTCGGGAGCAAGATCTGCTGGAATATCTTTAGCAGAATAAAATAGAATCGATCAAATATTAAAAGGAGAACTAAAAAGCTGATGGATGCTCCATCAGCTTTTTAGTTCTAGTTACTCCAGAGATCGGGCTGATATTTTTGCCCCATAATGCGAGCAAAATTATTTTCAAATTTCTGTTTACTGGAAGACATTTTTAAAGCGGCTATTACTTGCCATATCTGAGAACGTACTGCTGGTAATCCAATATTTTCGCTTAAGCTTGAATGATGCCTATGCTTTCTAAATCCTTTTTCACTCTTAGGATTTCTTGCATCTAATTCTTTTAAAATTTCTCCCTTTTCAAAAGGCTCGTATATAAATTTTCTCAGAAATTTAGCATAATAAAGGGGCCGATTCCGGGAAGTGGTTGTCTGACGGCCATATATTCTGTCCATTTGATAGAAAAGTTCGTCAGGAAACTCTTTTGACCATTTTCTAACTTCTTCAGACATATAGCTTTCAATAAGCATTCGGAATGCTTCGGGGTGCTTAAACTTTTCGTAACCAAGCTGCTCATAGATTAGAGCGGTAATACCTACAGAAGAAAAGGCATCTGACATCGCTTCGCAAGCTCTTGCGGTTGGTAACTGACTTGGTGTTAAGGCGCCGGCCCGCTCGGCATCTCTATATACACGACAAATTAAGGGTAACATTTTTGCATCATATCCAATTGTAAGTCGTCCCCCATCGTAAAATTGTACTCCCTTAAGTAATTCTTCTAACTCTGGTCTGATAAATTTCTGTAGATTTATTGCACCAATAAAATTTGGCTTGCTTGTTCTGCTAGAGCCCTTCCATGGACGTCCCAATGCTCGCATCATTTTGCCTTTATTTAAAATGGGAGTTCCATCTTCTAAAACAGCGCATCGTATTTCAACTCCGTTTAGAACTATTGGGCCACTGCCCCAAGATTTTAAAATTTTTACCATTTTTATTAAAATTATTTATTAGATATCAGATGGAAGCACAGCTTTTACTATTCCTTGGACTCTAAAATCACGGGTTAAAATAATCGGTTTATGTTTTGTATTGGTAGATTTCGGTCTAAGTATTATGGCGGAGTCGGTTTTTTCAAATATTTTTACAGTTGCTTCATCGTCAATTAGAGCAACTACCCTATCACCATTTTCGGCATAATTCTGCTGTCGAACAAGAAGAATGTCTCCATCATTAATACCGGCATTATTCATTGAATCGCCTTGCGCTCTCAATAAAAAATATCTAAAACTTGGCCGAGCAAGATCTATGGATACTGATATTAAGCCTTCGATATTCTCATTGGCCAGAATTGGTGCCCCACAAGCTACAGTTCCCACTAAAGGTATATTTACTGTTCGAGCGTGAGTTCGATTATTTTCAAATTGTTTCACTATTAGCTGTAGGGTTCCATCTGAGCGTTTCGCTAAAATTTTTTTCTGAACAAGTTCATCAATAATTAAAGCCGCTGAACGAGGAGATTTATATCCCAAGGCTGTCATTAATTCTCTTACTGACGGAGTTCTACCTTTATGTACAAGCCAATTTCGAATTTGTCGAATTGCATCTGATTGTTTCTTATTCAGGTCCATATAATACGAACTGTATCATAGTGTATACTCTCTGTCAAGAGCCGACAAGGGGGAAATATTTGCCTTAAAAGGAATTTCTAAAAATTCATGTCACAATAGCGTCACAAAAATAAAAAAGGACTCAAAAAGTCCTTTTTTATTGGTTATTTTGAGCGGGTAACGGGAGTCTTCCCCGGAGGCGGAAGCCTCACCTGCATTCATTCTAGAGAGTTCTATTTTGTTCCTGCCTTTACTTTTCTAAAAGTTTCAATACTTATCCGCGATGCTTCTGGAGACGGTTTCGAGTTCCCCTTTCCCAAAAAGAAAATGACCCCCGGACACCGGAGGTCATTTTCTTTTTTTGAGCGGGTAACGGGAATTCCGCCTCGCTCTCGCTTCTGCAAGAGGCTCGTTGCCCTGTGCAGCGCCAAAAGCTCCGCCAGCTCGCTTTTGTCGACGCTCGACTTAAGCTCCCTCGCCGACCGAAGACGGCTCGGAGCTTGTCTCGCTCCTGCCCGTTCGATTCCCGAATACCATTTCTCATATACAAAAAGAGACCAATTTCAAATGGTCTCTTTTTGTATATCGGAGCGGGTAACGGGAATCGAACCCGTCTCTCTACCTTGGCAAGGTAATATAATAGCCACTATACGATACCCGCCTACGCTTCGCTTCGGCGGGCAGGCCCGCTTTAGCACATAGGTTAATGTCAATTTTCAATATAACTAGATTAACAAAAAATAAGTAAATAATCAAGACTTTTTCTATCTTTTTAATCAGTGCCGTGGGAGGGACTTGAACCCTCATGAGATTGCTCCCAACAGATTTTAAGTCTGTCGCGTATACCAATTCCGCCACCACGGCAACATGCTAAAAAATAAAATATCAAAATTTTCATTTTGATATTTACATGGGTGGAGATGGCGGGAGTTGAACCCGCGTCTAATGACTATTTAAAAGCACTTTTACAAAAGTAGTCCGGTCTAAGATCTCGCCCTTATTATAAAAGGCCGAACAAAAATGATAAGAGCCAGTCCGTAAGTTTCGACTGGCGCTATGGACGCTCGCGCCGGCCTATCCTAGTGAATGACACCTGCTTGTAGCTACTAGGAGTCGCTAGGCAGATGGTCGCGGCTTTTAAGCGGCGACAGTGGCTAAGGCCGGAACCTTCCAAGAGAAGGTGGCTTTAGCGAAAGTGTTTTTTGCACTTATGATCTTCCGACAAGTTTAGCGTGCGCGCCGGAGCACGTTTTGAATGCTTCTAAAGAAAATCATTATCGAAGCACAACATCCCCTTATTTATTCAGCTTTGTCAACGTTCTGATCTTCCTCTCGATATCGCGTCTCTTGATGGCCTCGCGCTTGTCGATCTTCTTTTTGCCCTTGCCGATACCGAATTCCAGCTTGATGAGGCTACGCTTAGTATATATTCTTATAGGGACCAATGTCAAGCCTTGTTCCTGTTTTTTGCCCACTAATCGGCTGATTTCGCTCTTTTTCAGAAGGAGCTTCCTCGGCCTGTCTGGCTCGTAATTTTTGACCGTGCTGGCGTATTTATATGGCGGGATGTGGGCGTTGGTCAGGTACAATTCCGGCAGTCTCTTGCCGCTCGCCTTCAAGGTGACGAAACTCCCCTTGAGGCTGATATGCCCGGTCTTGATGGATTTGACTTCCGGCCCGGAAAGAACCAGGCCGGCCTCGAAAGTGTCCAGAATCTCATAATCGAACCTCGCTCGTTTGTTAAAAGCGAATGTAGGCATATTTTTTTACGAGAAGACCGGAAAAAGGATTATTTTTCGACGTTCCACTCGCGCAACTTCTCGATGACTTTGCGATTGGTCAACATGTTCTTCAAATAGCTCTTATAGCTAGGCTCTTTGACCCTCTCCTCGACCTTCTCATGGCCCCGGTATTGGTTGATCAGCCGCTCGACTTCTTCTTCGACCTCTTTGTCGCTCACCTCGATCTTTTCGTCGATGGCGATCTTTCGGATGAGGAGGGCGCTCTTGACCCTTTTGACAGCGTCCGGAAGAAGGTCCAAGGTCAGTTGCTCCTTGGTCTTCTTAATGCTGGCCAAATAATCTTCAAAACGGCCGCCCTGATGCTCGATGTCATGCTCTATCTCGTGGACCATGGAATCGGCCTCATGGTTGATGAGAATTTCCGGGATGTCGCCGAACTTCGCCTGTTCGATGATCTTATCAAGCATCTCGATCTCCGCCTTCTGTTCGGCCGCCTTTTTTTTCTCCGCGAGCATGCTTTCCTTGATGCTCTTTTCCAAGTCTTCCTTGTTCTTCAAGCCGAAGCCGGCCGCGAACTCATCATCGATTTCCGGCAGTTCGCGGGCGTAAACCTCGTTGACGGTCACCCGGAACTCGACCATCTTGCCGGCCAGGTTGGCCATATGGTGCTTCTCCGGATAAGGCAGGGAGAATTCTTTGGTCTCCCCTTTCTTCAGGCCGACGAGCTGCTTATCAAAACCGGGGACGATATAATCCTTGCCCAAGACGACGGCGACGCCCTTGCCCTGGCCGCCTTCGACCGGAACTTTGTCTAAAAACATCTCCAGATTGATGAGCGCTTTGTCGCCCGGCTTGATTTCACGGTCAACGACGGCTTCCTTGACCCTCATCTCCCGTAAATCTTCGAGCATCTTCTTGACCTCTTCGTCCCTGACCTCCGCCTTTTCCAACTTGACCTTGGCCGCCTTGTAGTCGCCCAACTCGATCTCCGGCAGGATCGAGAGGATCACTTTGTATTCCAAAGGGTTTTCCGGAGCTAACTTAGTAATGTTGACGTCCGGCTGGCCGACCGGTTCGGCCTGAACATTCTCCCTGATGACTTGATCAATGGTCTTGCTGATCGCCTGGCGGGCCGCTTCTTCCAAGATCGGCATCTCTCCGATCTTCTGCTTGAGAATTTCGTAGGGGGGCTTGCCCGGCCTGAAGCC
>JAKAJF010000026.1 GCA_021813875.1 bacterium
GGAGGCCATGGCCAAGATCAGGCGCGACAAGACCGTCATCATCATCGCCCATCGGTTGAGCACCATCAAGAAAGCCGACAAGATTTTGGTCTTGGAAAACGGCCGGCTCGTCGAAGAAGGTAATCACCAGAGCCTGGCCAAGGCCGGCGGCGGATTGTATGCCAGATTGCTCAAATTGCAGGAAATGGGAGATGTGGTATAGTGGTCTTAGCTCTTGAAACGGAAAGTTAATCGGGAAGTGCTATAAATGGAACCATGGGAAAAGCTCTGAAGAATATCCATATCGGCACTTCCGGGTGGTCTTATAAGGATTGGGCGGGCATTTTCTATCCCGCCGGCCTCAAGAGCAAAGATTGGCTCGCCTTTTACGCGGAAAATTTCGGGACGGTCGAAGTCAACTCTTCCTTTTACCATAAGGTTTCGCCCGCGACCTATGAAAATTGGCGCGCGGCCACTCCCGAAGGCTTCCTGTTTAGCGTGAAGATGAGCCGCTACCTCACCCATATCCGCAGGCTCGAGGACGCCGGAGAAATTTGGAGGAACTTCCTGGAAGGGGCGAGAGGGCTCAAGGAAAAATTAGGACCCGTCCTTTTCCAGCTGCCGCCTTATTTCCGAGCCAGTCCGGAAAGATTGGAAGATCTGTTGAAGATTTCCGAGGGCTATAAATTCGTTTTTGAATTCCGGGAAAAAAGCTGGTTCTCCGAAGAGATCTATGGAATTTTAAGGAAATATAATGCCGCCCTGGTCATCGCCGACAGTCCGGCCTGGCCCAGCGAAGAAGTGATCACGGCCGATTTCGTCTATTACCGCATGCACGGGCCCGGCGGGCTCTATAGCTCCAGATACGGCCGCGAGGACCTGGGCAGATTGGCGGCGAAGATCAGAGACTTACAAAATTTGAAAGATATTTACGTTTATTTTAATAATGATTTTGCCGGATTCGCGGCGGAAAATGCCAAAGAATTGATCGGGCTTTTAAAAGATGGGAATTGAAAACAAAATTGAAGAAAATATCGTCCTGGCGCCATTCACTACCTTTAAGATCGGAGGGGCGGCGAAGTTTTTTCTCAAGGCGAAGACGGACGAAGAGCTGTCAGAAGCCGTCGACTGGGCCAGGAAAGCCAAGGAGGATGTCTATATCTTAGGGGGCGGGAGCAATATTCTGATCAATGACGCCGGAGTGGCCGGCCTGGTCGTCAAGATGGACAATTCCGAAGCGGAAGTCAAAGGCGAGCGGCTCGAATGCGGGGCCGGAACCCTCCTTTCCGGGGCCGTAATCTTGGCGAGCGGCCATGATCTGACGGGCCTGGAATGGGCGATCGGCATCCCCGGGACGGTCGGCGGCGCCGTGGTCGGCAACGCCGGCGCCTTCGGGCATTCCTTTTCGGAAGCGGTCGAATGGGTGGAAGTTTTCAACCTGAAGAAGAAAAAATTGATGAAATTTTCCCGCAATGACTGCCGCTTCGGTTACAGGGAAAGCGTCTTCAAAGAAGACCGGAGCCTGGCGGTCTGGAAGGTCGGCCTTAAGCTGGCCGCCGCGACGGCCGGGACGAAGAGCGTCATGGAGGAATTCATAAGCCGAAGGACCAATTCCCATCCCAACCTGCCCAGCGCCGGATCGATTTTCAAGAACGTGAAATTTCAGGATCTGGCCGGAGCCAATCCCGAAGCTGCCGCGCGGGCGGAAGAAGAGGGGATAGTGAAGAACGGATTGGTGGCCGCCGGCTGGCTGATAGGCTCGCTCGACCTCAAGGGTAAGATCATCGGGGGCGCCAAGGTCAGCCTGGAACATGCCAACTTCATCGTCAATACGGGCAAGGCGACGGCCGAAGACGTGATAACTTTGATAAGTTATATAAAACAGCAAGTAAGGGATATTTCGAACATCCAACTTCAAGAAGAGATCCAATATTTAGGGTTCTGAAAAAAAGGAGACAAAATTGGAAACCACGACCGAGTTTGGGAATTCTTTGAGGAAGAAGTTCTGGAAGCAAGGCAGGGAGTTCATCTCCTTCATGCTTCTTACCTATCCTGTCGGGATACTTTTAGGAGTTCTTTTTAATCTTTTGCGGCTGATAAGGTTCATAAGGGTCAGGCATCCGGAGCGTTTCCCGCATGGCAGAGGAAGAATAGTGGTGTACGCCAATCACCATAGCTACTACGGCGAGGCTTTCACCCTGCCGGCATTGTTCTTCAGGGACTATCTCTTCCACCCGTGGAGGCGAGGCCCTTGGAGTACGCCGGATAAGGCGAACTTCATCGATAAGCCGTTCTTCTTCTGGCTGAGACCAAGGGCCATACCCGTGCCCAGGGGTAACAAGCAGAAAGAAAATAACTTTCTCCTCCGTTGCATCAAGGCGGTGTATGAGGGCGGTAACCTCATCCTTTTTCCGGAAGGAGGGAGGACCTCGAGCGGCAAAGAGCATCTTTTCAGCCCTTCAGGAAAGCCGATCCGGCCTTTCAAGGGAGGTCTGCCGCTACTGATCAAGGCCATACCCGAGGCGGCCATCGTCCCGGTCTGGTTGGAGAATTTCGACAGGGTGCTTCCGGATAAGCCGGATCGGAGAGGTTCGATCTTTCCCCGCTTTTGGAAGGGGCCGATCATCATCAAAATCGGACAACCCCTGGGATTCGGTAAGGAGGAAGAATCGGGAGCTATGAAATGTCGGCTGGAGCAAGCCTTGCTTGAATTAGCCGATGAAGTATCGACCGAGTGATAAAAAACTCGGTTTTTTATTTTCTAAAAATTCTTATTTTTGGGCCTTTTTATCAAATATTAGCCATATTTTTTTAAGAAGATAGCGCGTGCCTCTTGACTAATAAAAATATTTATGCTATATTAAAAAAAATTCGAGAAGGAGAATATTTTTAACTTATGGAAGATAATTTAAATACATCTATCCTGGACAAGATCCTGAGCAACCAGAAAGCGGAAGAGGTGGCCAGATTGAACGCGGTCGAGATCATCAATAGCCTTTTTGATAAGCTTAACGAGCGCGAACGTGATGTTCTGAGGCGCCGCTTTGGCCTTCACGGCAAGGAAAAAGAGACCTTGGAGAATATCGGCGGAGAGCATAAGCTTACCCGCGAACGCATCAGGCAGATCGAGATCGCGGCTGTCAAGAAATTGAGGCAGCTTAATGAGCTGGAAGACCAGATCAACAATCTGAAGAAGGTCATCGTCCAGCTTCTGGAAGAGCATGGCGGATTTATGGAAAGGGATTTCCTCTTGGATGTCTTGGTTAATTTTTCAACCGACGGTTCGAAGACCGACGAAGATAAGGGCGTCCACAAAAGCCATTTCGATTTCCTCCTCTCCAAAATCTTGGATGAAGAGTTCGAGGAGGTCAACAATTCCTCGTCCTTCAAGAGTTTTCTCAAGTTCAAATATCAATCCCTCGACCATCTGGAAAGATTGGCCGAAGAATTGGTCGCCAAGATCCGGGACGCCAAAAAGATCTTCGCCACTTCCGAGCTGATAAACCTGGCCAGGGAATTGGACAGTTTCAAAGCCGAAGAAGAGAAATTCAAGACCTCTAACAATATCGACATCTCGCAAATCTTGAAAGAGGGCGAAGAAGGCGCCGGCCTGATCAACGAGAATAAGGCGCTCTATTCCATCCTTAAGGCCCATAAAGACATCGAACAGAACGAATTCGGACATTGGGGCATGAGCGATTGGCCGGAGATCAAACCGAGGACCATCAATAATAAGATCTATCTGATCCTGAAGAACCATGGCAAGCCCATGCATTTTACGGAGATCGCCGATAAGATCAACGAGATGGAATTCGACACCAAGCGCGCCAATGCCGCCACCGTCCATAATGAGCTGATCCTGGATGACAAATATATTCTGATCGGCAGGGGGCTTTACGGCCTCAAGGAATGGGGGTATAAGAGCGGTACGGTCGCCGATGTGATCGCCGATATCCTTGCCGCCGCCGACAAACCCCTGACCAGGGAAGAAATCATCGAAAAAGTTTTAGAACAACGCCTGGTCAAGAAAGCCACGATCGTCCTGGCCCTGATGAACAAAGAAAGGTTCAAGAAGGCGGAGGATGGAAGATACTCCTTGGATAAAAAATAGAAATGAGTTAAAAAAGGGAGCCGCGGACGGCTTTCTTTTTTTTGGGGTTTATGTTAAAATAAATAAAAAAATAAATAGATCTTTAATCTTTGAGAAAGAGATTTACTTTTTCTAAAAAATAATGAATTTAGTCATAGATTTAAGCGGCCTAATAGATTTTTTATCGCAGCCTTTCTATATTTTCGCCTGGCAATTATTCTGGCTGGTGGGCTGGATACCGGTCTCCTTGGCCCTGCTTTGGGGTTTTAAGGAGATGTGGATCCATTATCGCCAGGACCAATGGAGCGGAGCCCAGAAGAAGATCTTTCTGGCCATCGACATCCCGCGGGGCAACAGACAGTCTCCCCGGGCGGTCGAAAACATGTTCAGTTATCTGGCTGGAGCCCACGGCTCGATCAACTTAATCGACCAATATTGGCTCGGGGTCATCCAGCTTTCCTTCAGTTTCGAGATCGTCAGCATCGACGGCTATACCCAGTTCGTCATCCGCACCCCGGAAAAGTTCCGGGATCTGGTCGAGACCGCCATCTATTCCCAATATCCGGACGCGGAAATCACCGAAATCAACGATTATACCCAGGAAACCCCTTCCCATTTTCCGGATGAAGAGTGGGACGTTTGGGGTGCCGAGTTCATCCACGCCAAGCCCGAGGCTTATCCGATCAAGGTCTATGAACAGTTCGAGCATAAGATGGGCGAGCCGGAAGAGCATTATCGCGACCCGATGGCCGCCTTGATGGATCTCTGCTCGAGCCTGCGCAAAGGCGAGCAGCTCTGGTATCAGATCATCGTCAAACCGATCGACATGAATGAATGGCTGGCTATCGGAGACAAGGAGGTCTCTAAGATCTTGAAAGAAAAGACGAAACCTCAACATAATATCTTCGATAAATTGGGAGAAGGATTTTTGCATATTTTGGGAGAATTCAGCGAAATCGTCTATAGCCTTTGGAGTGATATCAATCCGGCCAAGAAGGAGGAAAAGGATGAATCATTGAAGATGCTCAACTTGAAACCCAAGGAGAAGAAGCAGGTCGAAGCCATCCACCACAAGATCAGCAAGATCGGCTTCCAGACCAAGATCCGTTTCGTCTATATGGCTCACAAGGAAGTCATGAATAAGCCCAAAGTGGTCAACGGCTTCGTGGGTTATATGAAGCAGTTCGCGGAAATGGATCAGAACAACCTGAAGCCGGACATGAAGGTGACGGCCACCTCGACCAACTATCTGTTCAAAGAGATGCGTCTGAACGACAGGAAGAACAAAGTCGTCAAAAGATACAAGGCCAGGGACGGCGGGGCCGGCAGGAAGATGGGCGTCTTGAATACCGAGGAACTGGCCACCATCTGGCACTTCCCGATCGAAAGCGTGGTCAAAGCGCCTCTCATCCAGAAGGCGCCCGGCCGTAAATCCGAACCTCCTGCGAGCTTGCCGGTCGTCGAAGAATCGGGGGCCGACCATCTGGTCGAGCCGATTTTCGAAGCTCCTCTCATAGAGCCCGAAAAAGTCAAGAGACTTGAGGAGAACGGAACGGCGGCGGTCGAAAGAGAAGGCAAGGGCAAGGCGCCCGAAAATTTACCTTTCGCTTAATCAAAATGGAAAATAACCACATCACAATTTTTGGAGAGACCAATTTCCGGAACCGTTTCCGGAAATTCGGCATCAAGACGGACGATCGCCGCCGCCACATGTATCTGATCGGGAAGACCGGCATGGGCAAATCGACGATCTTGGAGAACATGATCATCGAGGACATCCGGGCCGGCAAGGGAGTGGCAGTCGTCGACCCTCATGGGGATCTGGCCGAAAAAGTCATCGACTTTATCCCCACGGAACGCATCAACGATGTCATTTATTTCAACCCTTCAGACATGGATTATCCGATCGCTTTCAACGTGGTCGAACATGTTGAGCCGCACCTGAGGCATCTGGTCGCTTCCGGACTGCTGGGCGTGTTCCAGAAGCTTTGGGCCGATTCCTGGGGACCTCGCCTGGAATATATCTTGAGGAACGCCATCCTGGCCATCTTGGATTATCCAGGCTCGACGCTCTTGGCGGTCACCAGGATGCTTTCGGACAAGGCCTTCAGGAAGAAAGTGGTCGAAAAGATCCAAGATCCGGTGGTCAAATCTTTCTGGGTCAACGAATTCGCCGGCTACGCCGACAAATTCGCCTCGGAAGCCGTTTCGCCGATCCAGAACAAGGTCGGGCAGTTTCTCTCGAGCTCGCTCATCCGTAATATCGTCGGCCAGGTCAAATCTTCCATCGACGTCAGGAAGGTCATGGATGAAGGTAAGATCCTGATCATGAATCTTAGCAAGGGGCGTATCGGAGAGGATAACTCCGCCCTTCTGGGCTCAATGATGATCACTAAGATCCAGCTGGCTGCCATGAGCCGCGTCGATATTCCCGAGAAAGAGAGGAAGGACTTTTATCTTTATGTCGATGAATTCCAGAATTTCGCCACCGATAGCTTCGCCAACATTTTATCAGAGGCCAGGAAATATCGCCTCAATCTGATCATGGCCCACCAGTATATCGAGCAATTGGGCGAAAAGGTAAAACCGGCGGTCTTCGGCAATGTCGGCACCTTGATCGTCTTCAGGGTAGGAGCCGCCGACGCCGAAGAATTGGTCAGGGAATTCACCCCCACCTTCATGGAAGAAGACATGGTCAATCTGCCCAAATATGAATTTTATATTAAACTCATGATCGACGGCGTCACTTCCGATCCCTTTTCGGCGCGCGGTCTCCACCCTCTGACCGAGGAAGAAAAGACCGACAATACCGATAAGGTGATCAAGGTCTCACGGGAAAGGTATGCTCGGGACAGGAAGACGGTCGAGGAAAAGATCGCCCGTTGGCACGCCGCCGACGCGGGAGAGGAAACGAAACCGGTCGAAAAGGAAAGGAAGCCCGATAGGGAAGAGAGGCCGAAACCGGCCTTGGCGAAGCCAGTCAGGAAGATGGCGGTGCCCATCGCCATGCCCTCCATCCCGGAGAGGACCGACGGGAAAAAGAAAGAGATCCATAAGAGCGAAGATATCTATAAATATTCGGCCAGCTGTTCTCGCTGCGGGAAAACCACCAAAGTCTCTTTCCGGCCCGACGGCTTAAGGCCGATATTCTGCAAAGATTGTCTGGCTCTGGCTCGCGATGAGAAGAAGAACGAGATCGAAGCGCGCCAGCGGGCCAAGAGGGAAGAGTTGGAAAAGCTGGCCTCCTCGGCCCGAGGGGCGGGAGCCGCCGCGGCCTCGGAAATATCCCTGAAAGACCTGATGAAAAAGTCTCGTCCCGAAACTAAGGGAGAAGAAGGAGAATTGGAGGAGGATAAGAGCATAAAATTTTAATATGGATTATTTGAAGATCGGGAAAGCGACTGAATTGAGCGGCAAAGATAGGAAATTATACCGCCTCCTGGAAATCTTTCCAGGATTTTTGTCTTGGGCGACTTTGCTGATCCTAATTTCGCTTTCTTATTTCAAACCGGTTTGGGTGGCTTATTTCTTGATTGCCTTCGACGTCTATTGGCTGCTCCTGGTCTTTTATCTGGGGATCCATCTGATCGCCAGCTATTACCAGATGAAGAGGAACATGAAGATAGATTGGGAGAAAGAGTGCAAGAAGCTCGATTGGCAGGATTATCTCCATCTAGTTATCCTCCCTACTTATAAAGAGGGGCTCGAAATCCTCCGCCCGAGCTTCGAATCCTTGGTCCGTGACGGTTATCCGACCGAGAAGATGATCGTGGTCCTGGCGGTCGAGGAGAGGGGAGGGCCCGACGCTTTGGCGCGCGCCGAAATCATCAAAGAAGAGTTCGGACCGAAGTTCAGGAATTTTCTGATCAGCGTCCATCCTGATGGCATTCCGGGAGAGATAAAAGGTAAGGGCGCCAATCAGGCCTGGGCGGCCAAGGAGGTCAAGGCGGCCATCATCGATCCAGAGAAACTGGATTATGACAAGATCATCGTCAGTGTCTTCGATATCGATACCGTCGTCCACCCCGGCTATTTTTATTGTCTGACCCACAAGTTTCTTACGGTCAAAAATCCCTATCGGGCGAGTTTCCAGCCCATCCCCGTCTATCATAATAATATCTGGCAGGCTCCTTTCTTCGCTCGGGTGGCCGCCTCTTCCAACACTTTCTGGCAGATGATGCAGCAGATCAGGCAGGAAAAGCTGGCCACCTATTCGTCTCACTCCATGAGCTGGCGGGCCCTGGTCGACATCGGCTTCTGGTCGACGACCATGGTCAGCGAGGACTCAAGGATCTTCTGGCATTGCCTCCTTTATTACAAAGGTGATTATCGGGTCGAGCCTTTGAATTTCCCGGTTTCGATGGATGTCTGCATGGATGAGAATATGTGGCTGACCATGAAGAATCTTTATAAGCAGCAGCGCCGCTGGGGCTGGGGAGTGGAAAATATCCCGTATCTTCTCTTCAATACCGTCAAGGACTGGAAGAAACTTCCCAAGGGCGAAATGATCAATAGGCTTTTTGTGCAGATCTACGGGTTCCATTCCTGGGCGACCAACGCCCTCATCATCGGCGTCATCGGCTGGCTGCCCATGCTTTTGGGAGGGGACAGGTTCAACGTCACCGTGCTCTCCAACAACTTGCCGGTCGTGGCTCGCGCCTTGATGACCTTGGCCATGGCCGGAATGGTCCTGTCGGCCATCATTTCCACCATGCTTCTGCCTGAGCGGCCTCCCAGATTCGGGTTTTTTAAAAATATCACCATGGTGGCCCAATGGGCGATCCTGCCGGTCAGCATCATCCTTTTCGGCTCCTTTCCTGGCCTGGAAGCCCAGACGCGCCTGATGTTCGGGAAATATCTCGGATTCTGGGTCACTCCTAAAACAAGATAAACATGCCCATCAAAAGAAAAAGCAAATTCGGCCGGATCTTGTCCAACCAGCGGGCTTTGAGCCTGATCGGGCTGGCCATCCTGCTCATGATCGTCATCCCGGCCGCTCGTAATTATATCCATAGACGGAGCGTCGATCAGGAGATCGCCGACCTTCAGGATCAGATAAAACAAGCCAATGATCAGAATAATAATCTGAACAAGCTGGTCGACTATCTCCAATCCGACCAATTCGTCGAAGAAAAAGCCCGGCTCGACTTCGGTCTGAAAAAGAACGGCGAGAACGTGGCGATCGTCAAGACCGGCACCGCTTCGGGGACTCCTGATGGCGTGGAAAAAATATTCACCCTGCCTGCCTTAGAGAAGCCTGCCCTAAAAAAACCGGTGGCTAATCCGGAACGATGGTGGAATTATTTCTTCCATTAAAAAACCGCCCTCGAAGGCGGTTTTTTAATCGGGAGCCGAGAGCGGGGATCGGACCCGCGACCTGCGCGTTACGAGTGCGCCGCTCTACCAACTGAGCTATCTCGGCCTGGAGCGGGTAACGGGAATCGGACCCGTATCTTCAGCTTGGGAAGCTGACATAATAGCCATTATACGATACCCGCTTATTAGGTTAAAAAAATAAACTCGCATCGAGTTTCCTTTTATGGTATAATTATAAGGTGATTCATCGCAAAAGTCAAAAAATAAATATCCTTAGCGCAATTTTACTATCGCTGTTTATCTTTGGTAACGGCGGTTTTGTTTTGGCCCAGGACGCCGGCGATAATTACGCGCCCTTCCATATCCACCTGGACAAAGAAACCATCGCCAAGGGTTATACCGTCAGTGCCTTTGACGATTCACTGAAATTATCCTTGGTGCCTGGCATTTTGAGCGAGGATACGGCCGTCGACGAGGAAGAGATTCCGGATATGGATTCGCCCTGGCAATTGGAGAGGATAAGCAAAATTTTCCAGTTCGAATTCCGGAACAAGGCGGCTTATGATAACTCGCGGCCTTTCTATATCCAGTTCAAATATGACAAGGCTTCCACCGGGCTCAAGCAGGTCTTCTTTTACGATAAGAATTTCGACGCTTGGCGGCCCCTTCCCACGGAAGATTTTCCGGCCGGATCCTTCGTCCGTTCTTTGATCCATCTTCCTTACGCGAGGATCGCGGTATTCACGTATCCAGACATCTTAGCGAGCGGGGACGCGAGCTGGTATCGTTATAAAAAAGGAGATTTCGCGGCTTCGCCGGACTTCCCGATGGGTTCGCGCCTGCGAGTCTTCAATCTGGCGGATGGTAAATTTGTCGATGTGACCATCAATGATCACGGGCCAGACAGGAACCGCTATCCTAAAAGGGTCGTCGATCTCACCGAAGAAGCTTTTGAAAAAATTTCACCGCTCGGAGCCGGGGTGACTTCCGTAAGGATCCAGCCTTTGTATATCGCTCCTGAATCAGGAGAGGTTTTGGGCATCCCGCCTCAGGGCGCCAGCGCTTCTATGAAGATTGTTTCCAAGGCGGCCATCCTCATGAGAGAAAGTGACGGCCAGGTATTCTATCAGAAGAACGCCACCTCGAGCCTGCCTCTGGCCAGCCTGACCAAATTGGTGGCCATGAAAGTCTTTCTGGCTACCCGTCCTAGCATGGACA
>JAKAJF010000027.1 GCA_021813875.1 bacterium
GACGATTCATACAGGATCATTTCGTCCAAGAAGGGCGCCAATGGCTATAAGGTCTATTGGAAGGCCGGCAAATATCATGAGGAGATGATAAAAAAAGGAGGACATAAACCATTGAAGGAGCTTTTATCGAAGGATGCAGGATAATTCTCTTAGGAAAGAGAGACCGAAACAGAGACAAAAAGGAGGACATCATGCTTGATAAGGCCTTAAAAAGGCTTCTTAATTTTGATCCTTGGAAGGGCAGCTGCAGGAAGTCTTTTGAGGAAATCAATGGAAAAAAATTTGAAGTGAGAAGCTATGGCCTCTGCCAATTCGAGGAAGTTGCTTTTTTATGGCCGGACGGTAAAAGGTTTTATAGACTGAAAAGGGACCTGAAGATCTGGGCCAAGGAAGGAGACGAAAAAACGCCCCGGATCGAATATTTCAACGGCAGGGAAAAGCGACGATACTTGGGACCGCAAAATTGCTTTGTCGAGTTTTGCGAGACGATCAAGCGTTGTCAGAAACCGAGCGACCAAACGTTTTTACTTGTCGGCCAAGCCCTGAAGTTGGAAGAAGGCATTCTCGATCTTTACATCAAATTTTTAAAGAAATTTTTCTATCCCGAAGCCTGACGAAGGCTTTATTTTTTTCTTTAGATTAAATCTTCCTTATAATCTTTATCTCCTCTTCGGATAATTTACGCTCCGCAAGGGCCCCTCCGCAGCGTTCCGTTTATCCCGATGTCATTCCGGCCTCCGAGCCGGAATCCAGTTTAATGGCCCGCATGTAGAAGACGTGCCTCAGGCGGGGTCCTGACCAGACGAAATTTACGCTCCGCTAAGGGCAACTTTTTTAGAAAAAGTTGCACAAAAAGCGCTCGCGAAGGAAAATCCAGGATTTGTTCGTGAAAATTCCTAAGAAGATTTCAAACTTCCCCGGGTCAAGCCCGGGTTCGAACAGTGAAATGCTTCTAAGGAATTTTCACTCCAAATTAATCCTGAATTTTCCTACGTTCGCCTAAAAAATGCATTTTGAATTCTAAATGCGAGCATTGAAAAATTTTGGAATGATTATGAGCGTAAAAAAGCGTGTAAAATTTTTTTGTTTGAAGCGCAAGCGAGTTTAAAATTTTACTAGCTTTTATAGCGAATAATCCAAAATTTTTTCTTAGCTCGCGCTTTTGTCCCGCTTTTCTAAAAAGCGGGCCCCGTCCGGGCAGGACCCGCCGGAGGCAAATGACTCAATAGAACCCTCTCTCCTTTATAAGGAGAGGAATCTCTGCCCTCCCCTTATGCAAAGGGGGTAAAATTGGTCGCAAGGTAGAGTAGGGGCTCCTCCTAATATGTGATATAATAAAATTAACTAATTTTATTTAAAATAAAATTTATGAAATTATGGAAAGCTATTTTATTGGTGTTTTTAATAATGTTCCTTATAGGAAGTTTATCAGAGGTGTCTAGTGAATTAGCCGCCTTTTTTTGGTTTCTGTTTGTAATAGTTACATCCATTTGGATCTATATTGATGCAAAAAAATTAGATGTCGAAAAATATAAATCTTTTTATGCTATGCCACCAATCCTATTAGCAACTTGGACTTGGCCATTTTGGTTTATTACTTTAATTGGCTACTTAAATTTAAAATATAAAATAAAAAACAATTTAATTCCCTTAAAAGACAGATATCAAAATCCACAACAAATTAAATAAAAAAAGAATCCCAAGTGCTCGGGATTCTTTTTTTATTTTATTGACCTAAAACTTTTTTAACCATCTCGCCGACTTTCTTGCCGTCGGCCTTGCCTTTGAGCTTGGCCATGGCCTGACCCATTATCCGGCCGAAATCTTTGGCTTCGCTCGCCTCGGCCGTTTCGCGGACGATCCTTTCGATCTCTTCGTCCGAGAGCTGTTCGGGCAGGTAATGCTCGAGAATGCCGACCTCTCTTTCTTCCTTGTCGGCCAAATCCTGACGGCCCCCGGCCAAATAAGCTTCGATCGAGTCTTTCCTCTTCTTGACTTCGCTCGAGACGACCTCGACGACCTGCTCATCCGTCAGACTGACATCCGACTGATCACGCAATTGGATCTCCTTGTTCTTGATGGCGCCCGCGAGCATCCTAAGGACTTGCAAAGTGAACCCGTCCTTGGCACGCATGGCTTCCTTCAGGTCTTCGGAAATATTTTCCTTAAGCGTAGGCATATGGTTACCATTTTCTGCGAGGCTCTTCTTTGTATTTGCCGATCTTCTTCAAGTACTCTCGCTTGGAATGCAGTTTCCTTCCAACCAAGGCCCTGAGCTTCTGCTTGTTCTTATTGATCTTCGGGGCGACATGCTGCCTTTGGCGGACTTCATATAGTTTGCCGCTCTGCAGCAGTCTTTTGTTGAATTTTCTCAAAAAACTTTCAAAGCTCTCGCCTTTCTTCCTCTTTGAGTCAACCACAAAACTCACCTTACCTTTCTAGAAAATAAATAAAATTTATTAATAATTAAAAATTTTAACAATCAAAGTTTACCTTTTTTAAGCCTTTTTGTCAAACTTACTTCTTATTCTCATTATTGAGGCGCTTCTCGAGCTCCTGTCTGATCTTCTTGTAATCGATGACTTCCTGGATGCCTGACTCCATGTCGCGGATGAGCATAGTGCCGTCAAGGATCTCTTTCTGCCCCAGAATCAGGCTGAATTTGGCGCCCACCCGGTTGGCTTCCTCGAGCTGGGCCTTGAGACTATCCTTGGTGAAGGCCTGCCTGACGTTGAAGCCGCTGCGCCTCAACTCCTCGAAAAGGCCGAAGACTTTGCGCCTGGCCTGATCGCCCAATTGGGCGATGAAGATGACATTCTCGTCTTCCTGCTTCAAGGGGATGTTCTTTTCCTTGACCTTAGAGATGACCCGCTCGACGCCGAGGGCGAAGCCACAGGCCGGGGTCGGCCGGCCGCCCATGAATTCCACCAAATCGTCGTAACGCCCGCCGGCACCCAAGGCTGTCTGCCGGCTCTCTTCGCCATCCATCGGCCAGATCTCGAAGACGGTACGGGTATAATAATCGAGACCGCGAACCAGATAAGTGTTCAGGTTATAAGGGATGTCCAGTTCGTCGAGGTATTCCAAGACTTTGGTGAAATGGTTCTTGCAGTCGTCGCAGAGATAATCGACGATCTGGGGAGCGTCGGTCCTGACCTCCACGCATTTCTCTTCTTTGCAATCCAAGAGACGCAAAGGATTCTTGGCCAGCCTCTTGTTGCAATCGGGACAGAGCTTGGCCCGCTTACCTCTTTCTTTATAGAAAGCGATCAGCTTGTTGGAATATTCTTTGCGGCATTCCTTGCAGCCGATGCTGTTGATCTGCACCTGGACGTCGATCTGCAGTTCTTTGAAAAAATTATAAGCCAGAAGGATCAATTGGGCGTCCGCCACCGGACTTTCTTCGCCGAACATCTCGAGATCGATCTGGCTGAACTGCCTGTACCGGCCCGCCTGCGGCTTGTCATGCCTGAACAGGGGCCCGAGCCAGAGCATCTTGATCGGCTGGGGGAAGTTAAACATGCCATGCTCGATATAAGCTCTGACCAGGCTCGGGGTGGCTTCAGGCCTCAAGGCGACCTTCTCGCCGCCCTTGTCGACGAAGGCGTACATCTCTTTGGTGACGATGTCACTCGTCTCCCCGGTGGTACGTTCGTACATGTCGGCCGGCTCCAGTATAGGAGTATCGAGCCTCTTGAAACCGTAAGTCCTGGCCAGGTCGATGGCCTTGCTCTTCACCAGGTCCCAATAGCGGTACTCGTCGAAGAGCACATCCTTCATGCCTCTCAGCCGGGAGAAGCTTTTGCGCTTCTTGGCCGGAACGGCTTCTTTCTCTTTCTTATTGTTATTTTTTTTGATTTTAGCGGGTCGAGGCATATGGAAATTTAAGGATTAATATTTTGATAGGACTGGCCCTCAAAAAGGGTGACGCGGTTGAACGGCCAGCCGCGGAAGAGGACCCGCCCGACGATGAAGCTCTTGTCGACCGGTCCGAAGCTGCGGGAATCCTTGGAGGAATTGCGGTTATCCCCGAGGACGAAGAACTGGCCGGGACCGACAGTGATCGGTTCGTCGGTCAGGCTGTAGGTCTTATTGTCCTCTGGGATGTAGGGCTCGTCCAGGGCGACCCCTTCCGGATGTTCCTTGTTGATGATATAGACCTTGCCGTCCTGGAATTTGACCTGCTCTCCGGGCAGGCCGATGACTCTTTTGATGAAAAATTCCTGCGGATTCTTGGGATAACGGAAGACGATGACGTCTCCCCGGTGGGGATTATGGAAGCGATAGCTGATCTCATCGATGATCAGATATTCATGATCATAGAAATTCGGTTCCATCGAAGCTCCTTTGACATAGAAGGGCTGAATCAAAAAATAGCGGATAGGGATGATGATGACCAGGGAAATGACGACAATTTTGATAAGTTCAAACAAAAAAACAAAAAAATTTTTGACCATTAGTTTTTAAAAAATTGTTATAGCATATTTATTATAACAAATAATAAATCAAAAATCAAACGCGCCGGCTTTTGAAAAAAGCCCCCTTCTGACGGGGCCCGGCAAAACGGCAAAGCCGGGCCGGCGGAAGCTTCTTCAAAGTTGCAAAAACTGCTCAAAGCCGTTATAATAAAAAGGACTTAAAGAACTGTCGACCCACCAAGCGATAGTTCTGTTTAATAAAAACAAAATGCATCAAAACTTCGATTTGAGGGAGAAAAAAAGCAGAAAGGTAATCTTTAAGATCTTCATCTACTTATCCATCCTCTTGATCATAAATTTCTTCATCTTCTCGGCCCAGATCCTGACTTCCAACCCGAGTTCGACCTCCTGGATGAACAAGATTCCGATCTTGAGCCAGATCAAGCATCTCGCCGAAAGCGCCAACTTCAACCTCAAGGGCGAAGACCGGGACCGCATCAATATTCTCCTTCTGGGCGTCGGCGGCAAGAACCATGACGGCGCCTGGCTGACCGATACCATCATGGTGGCGAGCATCGAACCGAAAGAGAAGAAAGTGGCCCTGCTTTCGATCCCCCGCGACCTGACCATACCTATCGAAGGCATGGGCTGGAGGAAGATCAACAGTGTCGACTCCTTCGCCGAACAGCAGAATCCCGGTTCCGGAGGCGAAGCGACCAGTCAGGCGGTAAGCCACCTCTTAAACATCCCCATCGATTATTATTTCCGGGTCGATTTCACCGGTTTCCAGAAGATCATCGACGAGCTGGGAGGTGTCGATGTCTATGTCGATAATACCCTGGACGATTATGACTATCCGGTCCTGGGCATGGAAGACGCCTATCCCTATTCCGCCCGCTACGAGCACCTGCACGTCGACAAGGGCCTGCAGCACATGGACGGCTCGCTGGCCCTGAAGTTCGCCCGCTCCCGCCACGGCGTCGGCTCGGAAGGATCCGATTTCGCCCGCGCCAAAAGGCAGCAGAAGATCATTGAGGCGGTCAAAGCAAAATTATTATCCATGAACGTCCTCTTCGAACCGCGCACGGTTAGCAACATCATCTCCGACGTCAATGACAATATCAGCACCGACCTGAAGATCGGCGAAATCGTCCGGCTCTGGGATCTTTTGAAGGACGTCCAGAAGGAAAATATCATCAATAAGGTCTTGGACAATAGCCCGAACGGCTTGTTGGTGGACGGCCGCGGCGACGACGGCGCCTACATCCTAACCCCGAGAAGCGGCGATTTCTCCGAGATCCAATACCTCGCCAACAATATCTTCGGCGAGGTTCCCAAGAATGACACCCGAGACTTGGCGAATGAAGACGCCACTGTGGAGATCCGCAACGGCACCTGGATAAACGGCCTGGCTTCGCGGGTGGCGGTCGACCTGGAGAACGACGGTTTCGACGTCGTCCGCATCGCCAATTCGAGCCGCAAAAATTTCCAAAAATCAGTCATCTACGACCTGACTTACGGAGAAAAGATGAAATCCCTGGCCTCGCTGAAGGATAAGACCGGAGCCAACGTCTCTTACGGCCTGCCCCAATGGCTGATCGATGAAGTGGCGGCCGACGAGAAGGCCGGCAAAAGCTTGAAGCAGCCGGACTTCATCCTCGTCCTCGGCCAAGAGGCCGATAATAACTCTTCCTCTTCCGACACCACGACCAATTAGTATGGCTAAAAAAGAAAGACAATTCCCCTTGGTGGTCATCTTCGGACGCACCAACGTCGGCAAATCGACCCTCTTCAACTGTTTGACCGAGAAGAAGCAGGCCTTGGTGTCTTCGATCGAAGGCACGACCCGGGACTCGAACGTCGGCCGGATCGATTGGCGCGGCCATGAATTCGAGCTGGTGGATACGGGAGGGATAATGGATCTCAAAGTCTTTACGGAAAAGAAAAAGACCGGAAGAGAGGCCGCCGGAAAAGCGGACATCGATCTTAAGGTGCAGCGTCAGGCGCGAGATTATCTGAAGCGGGCCGACCTGATCTTGTTCGTGATCGACGGCAAAAGCGGCATCCTCCCCCAGGACAAGGAAATGGCCTTGGCCCTGAAAAAATATGCCGACCTGAAGAAGACCGTCTACGTCATCAACAAGATGGACCGCCCGAACGACCGGCGCGACTTATCCGAATTTTACAAATTGGGCCTCGGCGAACCGCTGGCCATCTCTTCGGCGACCGGCTCCGGGACCGGAGACCTGCTCGACCTGGTGGTCTCCCGGCTGCCGAAGCCCGAGAAAGGAAAGAAAGAGACGGAAGAAGAGGCGCGGGAGGTCTTGAAAGCCTGCATCATCGGCCGGCCGAACGTCGGCAAATCGAGCCTCCTAAACTCCCTCCTAGGCGAAGAGCGGGTCATCGTCTCCCCCATCCCTCATACCACTCGCGAACCTCAGGATACCCTGCTTGGTTATAAGGACAAAGAGATAAGCTTGATCGACACCGCCGGCATCAATAAGCGGGGCCGCCAGCCCATCTATAAGAAAGAAGGGAAAGACTTCCTCGAGCGCAAAGGCATCTCTAAATCCCTCGAGGCCCTGGCCCGCGCCGACATCGCCCTCTTCGTGGTCGACATCAGCGCCCCCTTCACCAATGAGGATTCCAAAATCATGGAGGAGATCATCGAGCGGCGCAAAAGCTTGGTCATCATCGCCAACAAGTGGGACCTGATCGAGGAGCGGGATACCAAGAGATATACGGAATTTATCCGCGCCAATTTCCCTTACGCCGCCTGGGCGCCCATCCAATTCATCTCCGCCAAGACTGGCGAAAAGGTCAAGAAGATCCTGGACCTCATCCTGGAAATAAATGAGCAAAGAAAGATCGAACTGGGAGATTCCGTCCTGAACACCTTCCTGATGCGCCTGGTCAAGATCCATAAACCCTCCAAAGGCAAGGGCGTCAGACATCCGCACATCCATAAATTCAGGCAGACGCGCACCGACCCGCCGGAATTCGAATTGCGCATCGGCTCGAAAGACGATCTTCACTCTTCCTACGTGCGCTTCATCGAAAACCGCCTGCGGGAAAAATTCGGCTTCTTAGGGACGCCCATCCATATCCGCGTCACCAAGAGGAAAGCCGCTCACGGCACGCCGAATAGGTAATTTCGATTTTTTGATTTTTTATTTTATGAATGAGAATGATTTGAAACAACGAACGAAAGAATTTACTTTAAGATAAATGCTCTGCCAAAAACTATTGAAGGAAAAGCAATAAGCAATCAGCTTGTTCGTTGCGGAACCTCAGTTGGTGCCAATTATAGAGCTGCTTGCAGGGGCCGTTCTAAAGCTGACTTCATCGCAAAGCTAGGTGTTGTGGAGGAAGAAGTTGATGAGAGCGCTTTCTGGTTGGAAATTATTATTGAGAGTAAAATAATGAAAAAGGAATTAATTTTACCTTTACTTAAGGAAGCTGATGAAATTACGGCGATTATTGTGGCCTCAAGAAAATCTTCTATTCAAAAATCAAAAATTTAAGCTCAAAAATATGCAAGTCATCGTCGGTCTCGGCAACCCCGGGGACAAATATAAAAAGACCCGCCATAACGCCGGCTTCAGGGCGGTCGAGGCGATGGCCAGGAAAGAAAATTTGACCTGGAAGGAAAATAAAAGATTCAAAGCTGAAATCGCCGAGGGGAGCGGCGTCCTCTTCTTGAAGCCGCTCACTTTCATGAATAACTCCGGCCAGGCGGTCTCGAGCCTGCTCTCCTACTTCAAGATGGCCCCCTTCAACAAAGGAGGACAGGCACGCTCCACCGGCGGAGCGGAGCGAGGAGGATTCCAAAAAGAGGCCGACCTATCCGAACTTCTCACTGTCATCCACGATGATTTGGATATCGATCTGGGAAAGTATAAGATTTCCGTCGATTCGCGCTCGGCCGGCCATAATGGGGTGCAATCGATCATCGATTCGCTCGGGACCAAGAACTTCCGCCGCGTCCGCATCGGCATCCGCACCCCCAAGCTGAAGCTGGTCCCGGCCGAAAAATTCGTCTTAGAAAATTTCACCGAAGAAGAAGCTGAAATCATCACCAAGCTCATCGAAGGATTAAAATAAAAACTGCCCCTATTGGAGCAGTTTTTTTAACCTCGAGAATTCTGCCTAGAAGCCAAGAATAATCTTATTCAAGAACCGTTGGCGTCACCTAAAGGAGGGAAAGGTTCTGCCTGATTCACTTCTAGGCAGGATTCTAAAGGTTAAGTTTTAAATTTCAGGATATTATAGATTATCATTTTTAGAAAAAAATGTCAATACTTCCGGAACAAGATCTTAAATATTTGGTAGCTTTAGCCAATTTTCCCAAATTCGGCCCGGTCCGCTTAAAAAAGCTCCAGAATTATTTCCCCTCGGCGGAAGAAGCCTTCCGGGCTCCCCTGCCGGATCTTTTGGCGGCCGGGATCGACGAAAGGACGGCCGGGGAATTTTTCGCCTTCCGACCGACGGTCAAACCCGATCTCTTGATGGAAAAGCTAATCAAGGAAGAAGTCAAGGTCTTGGCCCTTTCCGACGAAAATTATCCCCGGCTCCTGAAGGAGATCTATGATCCCCCCGCCCTTCTATATTATAAGGGCGCGCTCGAAGACAGCGACCAATTAAGCCTAGCCGTCGTCGGTACCCGTAAATACAGCCCTTACGGCAAGCTCGTAGCCGAAAGGCTGGTCCGCGAACTGGCGCAGAACAGCCTGACGATCGTGAGCGGCCTAGCCTTGGGCATCGACGCCCTGGCCCATACAGCCGCCCTCGAGGCCGGCGGGCGCACCGTGGCCGTCCTGGGCTCCGGGCTCGACCGACAGAACATCTACCCCTCCCAAAACCGTTATCTGGCGGAAAAAATCCTCGCTGTCGGCGGCTGCCTCTTGTCCGAATTCCCCCTGGGCACGCCCGCCTTGAGGCACCACTTCCCCCAGAGGAACCGCATCGTCTCAGGGCTCTCCCTGGGCGTCTTGGTGATCGAGGCCGGCGAGAAATCCGGCAGCCTAATCACCGCCCGCTTCGCCCTAGAGCAAGGCCGGGAAGTCTTCGCCGTGCCCGGCCATATCCTGTCTCCGGTCTCGGCCGGCACGAACGAAATCATCAAGCGGGGCGCCAGATTGGTGACTGCCGGCCGGGACATCTTCGAGACCCTGGACCTGGCCTTGGCCACCGATTTTTTAAATAACCGCAAGACCCTGCCGGAGACCGAGGAAGAAAAAAGGGTCGTCGCCTTCTTGGGCGCGGAACCGAAGCAGGTCGACGAACTCAAGCGCGAAACCGGACTTGACATAAATATTCTAAACAGTACACTAACAATTATGGAAATGAAAGGCATGATCAAAAATTTAGGTAATCTAACATACATTTTGCTATAGAATTATGAAACTCATCATCGTGGAATCTCCTACCAAGGCGAAAACCATCTCCAAATTCATTAGCTCTGATTTTAAGGTCGAATCTTCCTTCGGCCATATCCGCGATCTGCCGAAAAGCGAGATGGGCATCGATATCGAGCATAATTTCATCCCCAAATACATCATCCCCACCAAGGCCAAAAAGGCGGTCACCAACCTTAAGAAGCTGGCGGCCAAGGCAGAGACGATCATCCTGGCTTCCGACGAGGACCGCGAAGGGGAAGCGATCGCCTGGCACTTGGTCCAGGCCCTCGACATCCCCGAAGACAAGCGGGAGAGGATCGCCTTCCACGAAATCACCAAAGAAGCCATGGTCG
>JAKAJF010000028.1 GCA_021813875.1 bacterium
GCCTGCACGGGTGGAGGGAATTCCGCATTCGCTCGGCGGCGGATTCCGCCTCGCTCACTTGTCCTGGGTCAGCGCCAAGCATTCACTGGATGCTTGGCGATTGCTCGATTATTCGTCTCGCCTTCCGTCTCGACTCACATCTCGCTTCTGACCTGTCCGATTCCCTCTTCTATTCTTACAACAAAACTAAAAGCCAATCTTGTTGATTGGCTTTTAGTTTTGTTGCACGGGTGGAGGGAATCGGACCCCCGCTAGAGGTTTTGGAGACCCCTGTACTGCCACTATACGACACCCGCAAAAACAAATTCCTCCCCTTGGCAAGGGGAGGATTAAGGAAGGGTCTTATCGGCCGCGAAGACCCCCTCTTAATCTCCCCCTTAGTAAGGGGGAGAAATAATTTATTTTGTTTCTTTATGCAGAGTATGCTTCTTGCAAGAGTTGCAATGTTTTTTTAATTCCAACCTCGTCTTAAGAGTCTTCTTATTTTTGTGGGAAAAATAATTTACTCTTTTGCATTCGGTACACTCCATTTTGATCATGTTGTCTTGTGACATATATTTTTTCTATTTTAACTTTTATTTATTAGCTCTTCCAAAGCCCATGGAGATTGCAATAGGCCCTGGCCACAATCCCCTCTCCCTTCAAAGGAAATTCGGCTTCCGGCTCTTCGCCTGGCTTTAAAAATTTTTTAAAAATCCGCCCTCCGGCCATAACTTCGATCCATTCGATGAAGTGGGCCGCTTCCATAGGATGCGGTACAGAACCGACCTTCACCTTGATGCCATCCGCGGTCTCTTCGATGACCGGCACGTGCTTCTCGTGGGAAGCGTCGACGGTATTTTCTTCCTGAAGTTCCATCGACTGGCCGCAGCAGACCAGTTGTCCGCCGCCGGCATGGTTGACCTCGACGATATTTCCGCAAATCTTACATTTATAAATTTGATTTAGCTTAGTCATATTTTTTATGTCATTGCGAGGAGTCCCGAGCACTCGGGACGACATGGCAATCTTTAATAGTTTAATATTTTTTCAACCTATTATAGATCGCCACACTACACTCCGTTCGCTCGCGATGACATTTAAAAATTAGTAAGTTTCCGCGAATAATTCAAAAAAGGCTTGCTTGTGCTGGCAGACGGGGCAGACGTCCGGAGCCGCCTCGCCGGTATGGATATAGCCGCAGTTGCCGCATTTCCATCCGACCTTCTCTTCCCGCCTGAATACCTTATCTTCTTTGAGGTTCTTCAATAATTTCCTATATCTGGCCTCATGGGCCTTTTCGGCCTCAGCGACCATCAGGAATTTCCTGGCGATATCGGAGTACCCCTCCTCTTCGGCTTCCCTCGCCATCCTGACGTACATCTCGCTGTTCTCATAATGTTCGCCGTCGATGCCGGCCTGCAAGTTATCGGCCGTCTCCCGGATCAGGCCCAGCTCCTTGGCCCATAATTTGGCGTGCTCTTTCTCGTTGTCGGCCGTTTCTAAGAAAAGATCGGCGATCTGCTCGAAGCCGGCCTTCCTGGCCACCGAGGCGAAGAAGGTGTACTTGTTCCTGGCCATGGATTCGCCGGCAAAGGCGTCTTCTAAATTCTTCTTGGTTTTGGGAGATAAGTTTTGCATATGCTTATTTTTGACAAATATCGCAATACCTCGTGCTTCGACCGGCGACTCGCGTAAGCTTTATCTTGCCCTTGCACTTTCCGCAGGGCTCCCCTTCCCGGCCGTAAACTTTTAAGAATTCCTTATGCCTGCCGGTGCCGCCGTTCGCGTCGACATAATCCCTGAAAGTGGTGCCCCGATTCTCGACAGCGATCCTTAAGATCTTCGGGGTGGCTTCGCGGATCTTCTTTATCTCTTCATCGGTGATAGAACCGGCCGGCCGCTGCGGCTTGACGCCCGCCTCGAAGAGGATCTCATCGGCATAGATATTGCCGATGCCGGCGATCAGTTCCTGTTCCATCAGGACCGCCTTGACCGCTTTCTTCCGTTTATCAAAGATTTCTTTCAATTTTTTTTCGTTCAGCTCCGGAGATAAGGCGTCAATGCCGTATCCGCCCTCGATCTTTCTAAATTCTTCCTCATCTGTGATTTTCAAATAACCGAAACGCCTGATATCGTTAAAAAATAATTTTGACCCGTCTTCGAAGGTGAAATAAGCCCTGGTGAAACTGTTCGGCAGTCTGCCCACCTTCGGTTCCGGATGGCCGCCGGCGATCGTCTTCCCAGCCACTTCATAGATCAGCTGGCCGGTCATCTTCAGATGGATCAGAAGGAAGCTTCCTTTCTCTAAGCTGAAGACGACGATCTTCCCTAAGCGCCCGATATCCTTAAAACTATTTCCCTTCAAGACCTTCTCAAAAGCTTCCGGGTCGCTTTTGACGCTTCCCCGGCCGATAATTTCTATTCCGGTTATCTTTTTCCCGGTAATTTTGCCCTTGAGGTCCGTTTTAATTGTTTCGACTTCGGGAAGCTCTGGCATATCTTTGTGGGCCGGCTAGGATTCGCACCTAGGAAGCCCGCCTCTGCGGCGGGCAGCTGGATTTAATGTATCTCTCAAAATAGTTTTTAGAATCTCCCTGCCCTTACCAGTCTTATAAAAACCCTCTCGCCTTGCCGCGTCGTTTTTATTTATAAATGCTTCAGCATGAATAAGTTTTAATGGTCTTCTTGATCTTGTTGATTTATTCAATCCTTGGTTATGTTGTTCTATTCTTCTTTTTAAATCGGTAGTAAAGCCAATATATAATTTTTGGTCTTTTAAACTAATCAAAATATAAACATAGAACCAATTCATGTGGGCCGGCTAGGATTCGCACCTAGGAAGGCGTAAGCCAGCAGATTTACAGTCTGCCCCATTTGACTGCTTTGGTACCGACCCTTATTTTTGCAAAGGAATTTTCCTGCCCCTTTTGATCTCAAAAGTTACCAGATTGACCGGATCGGAGCAGCAAGCCGTAGCGTAACCTTCTCTTTTCTCCCAAGGCAGCTTCTTGCCGAAGGCCACGGCGCTTATATAAGGAAAAAGAGCCGCATAGGCCCAAGAACACAACCCCCGAGGAGTTTCCTTGGAAGAAAATTTCCAAGTCTTTCCTATCCTATGTCTTGCTACACAATTACCCTTGGTCTCGATGACTTTGACGATGATTTCCCTGTCTTCGTAATCGTAATTGTAATAATCCTTCATAAGAATGAGCCGTTGACCGGGATTGAACCGGTGACCCCTTCCTTACCATGGAAGTGCTCTACCAGCTGAGCTACAACGGCAAAAAATAAAAAAAATCAATTTTCAATTTTCAATTTAAAAGGCGTAAATGGTTCAAAATTATTGAAAATTGAGAACTGATAATTGAAAATTTTTATAATTCATCGATTTGGCCTTTCAATTCGTCCAATTTCTGGTTTTCGGGATTGACTTCTTTTAGCTTTTCGTAGGCGTTAAGAGCTGAAACTTTATCTTTTTTTATTATACTGATTCTGAGCATAGTGTCAAGATAGCGGGGATTGTTGGGCTCAATTTCCAGGGCGTTCTTGATCGCCTCCAGGGCGGCTTCAAAATCCTCCATAGCCTCGTAGACCAGGGTCAGGTCGAAATAGGTTTCCGAGTGGTGACTATTGATCTTGATCGATTTCAAGTAATCGTCGCGAGCTTCCTCCAATTTACCCTCTTCCCGGGCGACTTTGGCCAGGTCATCATAAGCCTCTTCATCATCTTCTTTGAGCTTGAGGACAAATTCGTAGGTCTGTCTGGCGTTGTCATAGTTCTTGCCTCCGAAATAGACATCGCCGAGCAGTTTGAAAGCGACGATATTCCTATTGTCCAGACCGATGACCTCGATCAATTTCTTCTCCGCCTCCGGGAGCTCTTCCCTCTTTACCAGGCCTTCGGCCTCTTCCATGAGCTTGGCGATCCTCAGATTGAGGTCCTCACCGGCCCGGGCGGCCTCTTGCCTGTATTTCTCCCTGATGGCGTGGAGCTTCAGCCAGAGCGCGTTGAAGCCCTTGCCCAAGCTTTCGCCCAAGGGACGGAAAACCTTCAACAGCCGCGTCTTCCATCTCAAAAGATTGCGGTTGATCCGGTTGCTGATGATCTGCTCCTTGAATTTGGCCTCCTTCTCGGCGGGAATGTTTTCAACGTCAAGATTGGCGAGGAGCGGAAATTTCTTGATCAGGATTATACTGATGATGGCCAGGCTGACAAGGATTAAGATTAAGGGGATGATATTGAACATATTAAATCTTATTCTGAATATTGACGCGGTTGGCGCTGCCGAACAGCTTCATCTTTTTAAAGACCACCTCTTCGACCGCCTTGATGGTCGGTCTCAACAGGTTTCTGGGGTCGGTCTCCTTCCTATTGGCGTCGCAAGTATGGATGAGGGTGCGGCAGAAAGCGATCTTGATGTCGCTGCCGATATTGATGATGTTGACGCCCTCTTTGATGGCTCTTTTTATCTTGGCGTCGTTTATGCCGGAAGCGCCATGCAGGACGAACGGCTGCTTAGCCTTCTTTTTTATCTCCTTGAGCATCTTGAATTTTATGTCTTCGTTCTTGTAGACGCCGTGGGCCGTGCCGATGCCGGCCGCCAAAGTGTCGACCCCCGAGACCTTGGCGAACTTGATGACCTCGCCGAGGTCGGCCAGAGGGATATCTTCCAACCTTCCTCCGATATTCCCATGACCGCCGGTGATGACCCCAACCTCCCCCTGAACCCAGACATTCTTGGCATGGGCGATCTCCACCACTTTCTTGGTCAAAGAGATGTTCTCGTCCAAAGGCAGGTCGGAAGCGTCGATATGGACGGAAGTGAAACCGGCATTGATGCATTCGATGACGGATTTCAGACTCTTGCCGTGGTCAAGATGCAGGGCGATGGGCACGGAGGCGGCCACGTTCTTGGCGACCGTGGAGACGATATGGGTTATCGGCTTCAGCCCCATGTACTTGATGGCGCTTTCCGAGACCTGGATGATGGCCGGCGATTTGGCCCGGACGGCCGCCTGGGCGACTCCCAGGACCGACTCCAAATTATGGATATTGAAGGCGCCGACGGCGTAACCGTCCTTCTTGGCTTTGGTAACAATTTCTTTGATATGGACGAGCATATTAGATTATTAATTTAGCAACTTTGAAAAATTCGTCAACATTCAAGCTGGCTCCTCCGACCAATAAACCATCGATATTCTCCAAGCCTGAAAACTCCTGGGCGTTCTTGCTCGAGATGCTGCCTCCATAGATGATCTTGAAGTTCCTCTTGACCGTCTCGATACCGAACATATCGCTCAAGGTCAGATGGATGATCTTATGGGCGTATTCGGCCTCGGCCGGCTCGATGGCCGAACCGGTGCCGATGGCCCAGATCGGCTCGTAGGCGACGATGACGGTCTGGTCGCTCATGATATCCAGGCCGCCCAGGGCCTTCTGCAGCTGATCGACCAGGATGAAATCCCGCTTGTCGGTCATCCTCTCATCCCAATTCTCGCCAATGCAGACCACCGGGACCAATCCCTCGGTATTCAGGACCGCCTTGATCTTCTTATAGATGATCTCATAATTCTCCAGCTGGTATTTGCGGCGCTCGGAATGGCCGATGATGACATATCTGCAGCCAGCCTCCTTGAGCATCTCCGGAGAGACTTCGCCCGTATAGGCGCCCTTAGATTCCCAGAAGACGTCCTGAGCCCCGAGTTCTATCGGACCGCCCTTCAAGATCTTTCCGACTTCGGCCAAAGAAAGAAAGTTGGGGCAGATCACGACCTTGCCTTTCTTGAAGCCTGAGAATTTGGTCTTCATCTTTTTGGCCGACCTGACAGTCTCGGCCAAAGACAGCTGCATCTTCCAATTTGCGATGATGATTTTATTTTTCATATTTTTTATTGCCATTGAAAATTATTAAAAATCCAATTGACCAAGCCATGGGTCTCTTCGAAGCGGGACTTATAAGTCGAGCTTTTCAGGACGACGGAGATGATCGCGTGGCCGGAATGATCGATAAATTTACCGACAAAACAATAGCCGGCCGGATCGGTGTAGCCGGTCTTGCCTCCGAGGATCATAACTCCGTTCTGAGGGAAAATATCCAGAAGGTCGTCGGTGCTATAGACGGTCTTCTTACGGCCCTCGAGGGTCTGAAATCCGTATTTCTTCATCAAAGTAGCGCCGCTGATATCGGGATCGCTCAAGGCTTGGCCGGCGAAAATGGCGATTTCCTTGGCTGTGGAGACGTTATCGTCATTGAGGCCGATCGGATCCTTGAAGGAGGTATTGACCAGCCCCATGGCCTTGCTTTTCTCATTCATCTTCTCCACGAACTGGGCTTCGGTCATGCCGGTCGACTCGGCCAGGGCTAAAGTGGCGATATTATCGGAGGCGACCAGGCTCGAATGAAAAAGATCCCTGACTCTGACCGTATCCCCCGGAAAAAGATAGATCCTGCCGCCTTCCCGCTTGTCTTCAGGCCTTATCTTATAAGTCGCATCCCAGCCGGGATTATGTTCCAAGAAGACCAGAGCGGTCATCAACTTAGTGATGCTCGCGATCGGCATCCTGCGATCGGCATCCTTCTCGAAGATGGCCCGGCCGCTCCGTTCGTCGATCACGGCTCCGGACTGGGCCGGCAGTTCGAATCCGGCCAAGGTCAGTTTCTGGGGCGACGAGGGCTTGTTTTCGTTGGTCGGCAATTTATTGGGGAGGGCCGGCAGTTCGAGCCGGGCCAGATCCTCTTCCTTTTCTCCCAGGGCGATCTTGGCGCTCAAAAATTTAGTCTTCAAAGGTCCGACCGCCGCGGCCATCCTGCTTCCGACCGGTCCGAATCCCGCTACGGCTCCCCGGACCAGGCGCGCGCTCCCGAAACCGACAGGATTAGAACCGAACAGGATCATGATCAAAATTGTAAATAAGGATGACGCCATAATTAATCGATATTTCCTCCTTCCAACACCCTTTCTATGGTATCGTCCTGATGCAATCTTTCATAGTCCGGCAATTCCCTGATATCATTGACACCCAAGAATCTCACGAAGTCCAGGGTCACCGTATAATATGTCTCATTCTTCTTCTTGTCGGCCTTGGCCTCGATCAAGCCGCGCAGGAGGAGATTCCGGACGATCAAAGAGCAGTTGACCCCCCTGATCCTATCGAGGTCGATCTTGGAGATAGGGCCGCGGTAAGCGATGATGGTCAGGGTCTCCAGGCTCGGCCGCGACAGTTCGCCGGTCGTCTCGTCATTGATGAATTCCTGGATGAGCTTGGCGTTTTCCGGGGAGCTGACCATCTGATAATTAGTCCCGTTCTTTATGATCTGGACGCCTTTCTTGCCGGCCTTATATTCCTCGACCAGGCTGTCGCCCGCCTCTTCGATCTCCTTCGTCTCCTTCTTGATGATGCCGGCCAGCTGCCTGGCCGACATCGGCTTGGCGGAGATGAAAAGCAAGGATTCGATTTGTGATTTTAGGTTCATATTTTATTTATTTCTATCTCGCCGAAGAGTTCTTCCTGGACGACGAAGATGTTCCTCTGTTTGATCAGTTCGAGCATGGCCAGAAAACTGACGATGGCTTCAGTCTTGGATCTGGCCTCGGTCAGCATCTTATTGAAGCTGAATCTGATCTTTTTGATGAGCAGATCCTGGATGGAAGAGATCTTCTCTTCGATACTGATCTTACGCTCCAGCTTTTCCTCCTCGAGCTTCTCGGCCGGCTTCAAGCGCCCCAAGAGATCGGCAAAGACCATCTTCAAGTCGGCGCCGGCCAGATTTTTCGGTGGCGAAAAAAGATTAATGTTCGCCAAGACGGCCTTACGGTTGAACTCCCGGGCGAACATGAACTTTTTCTTACCCAAAAGAGCCTCTATCTTCTTGGAAGCCTCGAGGAATTCTTTATACATTTTCAGCTGCTTCTCAAGTTCCTCGATCTCTTCCTCTTCTTCCGGATACAGATAAGGCAGCAAGGCCTTGGATTTTATCAGGAGCAGGCGGGCGGCCACTACCAAAAAATCCGCCAAATCATCCGGATCGATATTATCCGCGTCATTTACATATTCGATATATTGGTCGGCGATCTTGGCCAGGCTTATCTGGGTGATATCGAGCTCTTCTTTCTCGATCAATTGCAGCAAAAGCCCTAAGGGGCCCTCGAATTTTTCCTGTTTGATCTCAAGCATCTCCGTATCTCTCCTGGTCGAGCTCTATTTTTTTAATCGCTTCTTTGGCCGCGGCAACGTCGAAAAGATTGCCTTGTTCTTCGGCCATTTTTAATTTTTGTCTCCATAGCTCCAGAGCCGTAAGATGCTCACCCTTTTTCGCCGGCATCGCCGGCATTTCTCGGAAAGATCCCATATTATTTTCTCTTTAAAGCCTTTTTAGGCTTGGCCTTGGTCGCGGTCTTGGCCTTCGGCTTGGATATTTTTTGCAATTTGACTTTCTTCTTGATGCCGAACGAGCCCAAAATGACATTTTCCAATTTGATAAAATCTTTGACCGCCATCTCGATCGAATGATTAAAGCTGCCGGAAGCGAAAACGGCTTTCTTGGCTTTTGCCAATTCTTTGTCCATGACCACCGGTAATTTATGGAAGCCGCCAAAAGCGCTCATGGCCCCCGCCTTGACCTTGAGGAGCTTCTCCATGATCTTTTCTCCGGGAATCTTGACGGCCCTGATGTTCTTCTTGGCCCCTTTAGAGATGGCGGCGGTCAACTTCTTAAAATCAAGGTTGCGGTCGGCTGGCAGAAGCACCAAGTAATAATCGCGGTCCGCCTGCACCAGGAGCGACTTGACGATCTCGCCCATCTTCCTACGCATGGTCGCGGCCGCGTCCAAGGCCGTATAGACGGTCCTGTGCTCCAAAAGCTCATGCTTGGCTCCGGCCTTTTCCAGATAACTCAAAAGCTTTACCGGCATTTTTATTTTGATTTTTTTGCTCATATTTAATTATTGCTGGACGTTGGATCCTTGGGGCCGCTTTCTTTATTGGTAGAGATTCCCAGAAGCGCGTAAAGGCCGCAAAAACTGATGGCGCCGGTAATGATCGCCAATAAGCCGAGGATCCCTAATAACCAGCTTTGATAAAAAAAGCCGAGGGCTAAAAGGATGACTCCCAAGACCAATCTGATGGTCCTGTCGATTTTGCCTACGTTTTTTTTCATATTTTTTCCTTTAAAAATTAAGGCTTATATATCTATTATATAGCAAATTTAATATTAGGGCAAAAACTTGACGAAAAGACAAAAAAATTATAAAGTACGCTATTAAAAGATCTTTTGAGCTAACAACCCACTTCGAGCCTATGGGAGGAGAAAATGAAAAAAATTGTGGAATTTTTCAAGAATTTAGGAAGAAAGGTCGGAACTGATTCAAGGACTAAATTCGAGAGAGACGCGATGGAGTGTCTGGAAAGGCTCAGGAGGGGCCGCCCCTTCTGCTTTTATGAAGGCTACGACCCGGTCGACTTCCTCTTGGACGTCAAGGAAAGTGTGGCGGAAAAGAAGACTTCCTGGGAACGTCTGGGCACGGACGAAGATGAACTGGATAGGTTGATCATGAGGGCGAGGGAGGTCGAAGCTGCCCATAAGCTGGAACAAATAATGCGGGAGACTTATCTTGGCCTCGTTTTTCCGAAAAAGGCCGCTGCCGAGATCAAAACCCTCATCGAAGAAGGGGGTGCTTCCTGGGAACGCCTGGGCACGGACGAGAAGGAGTTCGACGAAAAAGTGCGCCAAGCCGAAGAAAAGAGGCTCTTATTCTCGCTCACCGAGCTCCAGACCGGCAGGCGGGTGACGGGCCAGCCCCACTCTTCCTGGACGGCCCTGGCCGACGAGATCAAAGCGGCCGTCCAGGAAGGAGTGACCACCTGGGAGTACTTGAGAACGACGCCCGAGGGGCTGGAAAGACTCCTTAAAAAACGGTCTTGAAGGGAGTGGATGAAGGAATTCTCCTCTAAGATTTGCCAAAAGCGAATCTTTTTTATTTTCAAATAAAAAAGCCGATCAGAAGATCGGTTAAGTCTTAAAAAAAAGAACCCAGCCCCAGATGGCCAGACTGGCCGCGTCGAAGCGGTCGTAAACTCCCCCGTGCCCCTTCAATAGCTTGGCCGTAAAGAGCCCTTCTCCGGAATCCTTGATGGAATGACTCCTTTTGAATTTGCTT
>JAKAJF010000029.1 GCA_021813875.1 bacterium
CCGGCACGGTGGCCGCCATGTCCGTGTAGTAGCCCTTGTATTCTATGCCGATGTCGATGCCGATGATGTCGCCTTCCTCGAGCCTCCTGGCCGGAAAGGCCGGAGTGTGGACGACCTGATCATTGACCGAGGTGCAGAGCGCGGTCGGAAAAGGCCTGGCTCCCTGGCCGGCGCCATAACCCTTGAAGGCGGGGCGGCCCCCGGCCTTAGCCATCAAAGAACAGGCCAGTTCTTCCAACTGACCCGTAGTCGTTCCCGGCTCGACCTCTCTCACTAACCGGTCAAGGATTCCGGCCAGGATCTTTCCGCCTTCCCGGATGAGTCCGATCTCCTTTTTAGTCTTGATGATGACCATCTATTTTAATTCTTTCTTAAGGGCGGCGATGATATCTTTCTTGACGCTCCCTATGGCCTGCTCGCCTCTGATCCTGATCAGGCGCCCTTGCTTCTCCCAATATTTGATAAGAGGTTTGTTTTCTTTGTGATAAAGTTTCAATCTGTCCGCGATCACCTCCGGCTTGTCGTCTTCCCTGGTGATCAGGCGCCCCCCGCAAAAATCACAATTCCCCCTCTGGCGCGGAGGTTTGAATTCGAGATGATAAGCGGCGCCACAGGCGCAGACCCGCCTCTTGGAGAGCCTCTTCTTGACTTCCCTGTCGCTCACATCGACCAAGATGGCCAAGGCGTGGTCGTCCGGCTTCAGGATCTTTCTCAATCTCTCAGACAGCTTCTCGAGCTGGATCTTCTTCCGCGGATAGCCGTCCAAGATGAAACCGGCGCGGGCATCTTTCTCGCGCAAGCGTTTGTCCATCACATCTTCGACGATCTCTTGGGGGACCAATTTGCCCCGGCTCATTATCTCTTTCAAGGTCTTTGCAAGCTTTCCTTTCCTTAAAGATTCACGGCGGAACAATTCGCCCAAAGAAATAGCGGGGAGCTTGAGATATTCTCCCAACATCGCCGCCTGAGTACCTTTGCCCGAGCCCGGGGGCCCGAAAAATATGATTATTATTTTTTTCTTTTGATTCATCTTTTTATCGGAGAAGCGAAGCCGGACGGGTTCTTATCTCCTCCGCCTTGCGCAAAGCCGGTATTGGTCTTATTATTGGCGAACCCTGTCGTCGGTTTTTTCACCCCTAATCCTTCCGGCCTCTTGGCGGCGCCGAAGATGCTCAGACTGTCCTTCTTCGGTCTTAAAGATTCCAAGCCGGAAGTATCCTTCTGCATGTTATATTTCAGGTTTCTTTTGACCTCTTGGGCCGTCAGTCCCACCGGGCTGAAATGCTTTTCGGCCGCTTTCAAGAACCGGCTCTTTAGGACGCTGCCGTGCTCCTTGAAAATCTTCGCGGAAAGGACGGCTATCGATTTCCTGCCCGTCCCCAGATCTTTCATATAGCCCGCGAGCTTCCCTTTGTCCGTCGGGCTCAACCCCTTCAAGATTTTTTCCCCCTCCAGGCGGCCGATCTGCCTAAAGCGGTCGAGACCGGGAGCGGAACGGTCGGTCGGTCCGGCCGGATTGTTAAAAAATAGACCCATATTTTTTTCTTATTATATCACAACCTCCTCAAACAGAGAATCCTGCTTTTTGGCAGGATTCTTTCATTGATTCTTTTTTTAAGAAATTATAAGCCTTCGTATTCGCGCATGATCAGCTGAGATTCGACCTGCTTCACCGTTTCGATGACTACCGCCACCACGATCAAGAGCGAAGTTCCGCCGATGGCCAAAGAATTCACGCCCGTAAAATATCTCATGATCAAAGGCAGGATGGCGATGACGCCCAAGAACAGGGCCCCGATGAAGATGATCTTATGGGTAGTATGGGCGAGATATTCTTCGGTCGGCTTGCCCGGCCTGATCCCCGGAATGAAACCGCCCTGTTTCTGGAGGTTCTCGGCGACCTGGGCGGGATGAAAGATGACTTCGGTATAGAAATAAGTGAAGGCGAAGACCAAGAGGAAATAAAGAAGGCCGTAGATCAGCTGGTTCTGAAGTATGGAGATGACCCATTCGGCAGCGCTCGCCACCCAGGCAGTCCTGGCGTGGACGAAGAATTGGGCGATCATCGAAGGGAAAAGGATGACGGAGATGGCGAAGATGATCGGAATGACCCCGGCCATATTGACCCTCAGGGGCAGATGGGTGCTGGTCCCCCCGTACATCCTGTTGCCCCGTATCTGCTTGGCGTATTGGACCGGGATGTTGCGCTGGCCCTCGGTGATGATGACCACGCCGATGATAGTGATGATGGCGATGACGGCAAAGCCGATCCAGACAAAAAGCTGGGAAGGATCATAGGTCAAGAAGGCCTGCTGGATGCCTTGTGGCAGGGAGGCGATGATTCCCGCGAAAATGATCAAAGAGATGCCGTTGCCTATTTTCTTCTCATTGATCAATTCTCCGATCCACATCAAGAAAATGGTACCGGCGGTGATGGTGGTGATTATGGTAAACATCTGGAAAGCGCTGACGTTCCCCAGAATATTATGGGAAGACCTCTGCAGCAACGCGATCATGCCGTAGGCCTGCAAAGCCGCCAAGGGCACGGTCAGCCAACGGGTCCACATATTGATCTTCTGCCGGCCAGCCTCTTCTTTCTGCATCTCTTCCAGGCTCGGAATGATCATTCCCAAAAGCTGAAAGATGATCGAAGAGGTGATATAGGGAGCTACTCCCATCATAACGATTGAAAAATTCTTCATCACGCCCCCCGAAAAGACATTCAAAAGGCCTAAGATCTGGTTGGAGGCGAAGAATTGCCTGAGGGCGGCAAGATTGACTCCCGGGATGGGGATATGGGCCGCCAGACGAAAAACAGCCAACATCCCCAAGACGAAGAGGATGTTGTTCCTTAAATCTTTGGTCTTCCAAATTTGGACAAATTTATCAACCATATCTTATTGGATTTTCCCGCCCATCTTTTCGATCTGCTCTTTGGCGGTTTGGCTTACTTTGACACCTTCAAATCGGAGATTCTTGATCTTCAATTCTCCCTTGCCCAGGATCTTTATAGGATTTTCGGAAGTTCCGACGAGCCCTTTCCTCAAGAGAGTCCTGGCGCTGACCTTTTCTCCGTCTTTGAAAGACGCATTCAGAAGGGCGAGGCCGACGACTTGGGCCTTGGGCTTGAGCGAAATGAAACCCCTCTTTTTGGGGGTGGCGAGAAGGATCTTCTTCATCCCTAATCTTTTCAAACCGCTGACGCCGGACCTAGCCTTTTGACCCTTGATACCTTTGGTGCTATAAGTCCCATGGCCGGAAGCATTGCCCCTGCCGATCCTCTTTTTCTTCTTGGTTGAACCTGCGGACGGCTTGATTGTATTTAAAGAGATGCTCATATTTTTTATTTAGTTTCTTCTTTAATTTCCTTTTTGGCTTTCGGCTGGACCTTCTTCAAGCTGCCCAAGGCCCCGACGACGCATTTGACGTTATTGACCTTGTTGTTGGTACCAAGAATCTTACTGGTGACATTCTTGATGCCGGCCAATTCCAGAATGGTGCGGGCGGTTCCGCCGGCGATGACGCCGCGGCCCTTGCCGGCCGGTTTGAGCAAGACTTTAGCCGCTCCATATTTATGCAGGATCTCGTGAGGGATGGTTTCGTTGACGATAGGCACTTCAATCATCTTGGTCTTCGCCTTATTGACGGCCTTATTGACGGCCATGGTCACATCAGCTCCCTTGGCGACGGCGACGGCGACCTTACCTTTCTTGTTGCCGATGGCGACACAGGCTCGGAATCTCATCCTCTTGCCGCCGGCCATGACGCGGGTGACTCTGGCTAAATCGATGATTCTCTGCTCAAACTCATCGGTCGGTCTCTCTTCCCTTCTTCCTCCCGGTCTTCTCGCGTTGCCTCCGCCCCTTCTTCTTTCTCCATAGACGGACTTGGCGGCCACCCCTCGCGGCCCCCTTCTGACATCTGTCTTGGCTGCTCCTTCCTGGATATTTTCTTTTTTTATTTCTTCATTCATATGATTATGTCCCTTAGTTTAAAACTTGAGTCCGCCTTCTCGGGCCCCGTCAGCGACCGATTTGATCCTGCCGTGATATTTATACCCACTCCGGTCGAAAACAACCGTTTCGATCTTTTTTTCTTTAGCCTTTTGAGCGATCAATTTACCCAGCTCGAAACTGACGATAATCTTCTTATCTTTCTTTAATTCCTGGCTATGGGCGCTTACCAAGGTCTTGCCGGCCTGATCATCGATCAACTGCAGATACATGCCCTTATTGGATCTGAAGACGCTCAAGCGAGGCCTCTCGGCGCTCCCGGAAATCTTGAACCGTACCCTGGCTTTACGACGGATCCTTTTGACTTGTTTAATTTTTTGGCTATTCATAATTTTAATTCTCTACGATGGCTATTTTTATTGGCGATCTGCATTCGCGGTCCGGCGATCCGCCCATTATTTGGCGGATGTCTTGCCGGCCTTTCTTCTGATCACTTCGTCCGCGTATTTGATGCCTTTACCCTTATAAGGTTCGGGCTGCCTGATTTTCCTTATCTGGGCGGCCGTTTCTCCGATGAGCTGCTTATCGATACCGCTCAGGGTTATGACATTGCCTTCCACTTTCCCGGAGATGCCGGCCAGCAACGCGTATTCGACCGGGTGGGAATAACCGACATTAAGGACAATCTTATTGCCGCTGACGGCGGCCCGATAACCGACCCCGATAACCTCGAGCTTCTTCTCGAATCCCTGATTCACCCCGGCGATCATATTTTTTATCAGGCTGGCATAGAGGCCCCAAAGAGCCTTATTTTTCTTAACGGTCGGATCAGCCACGCTTACTTTGACGTCGGCGTCGGTAATTTCAACCTTGACTCCCGGGTGGAGCTTCTCTTTTAATTCTCCCTTGGGCCCCTTGATCATTACGAAACCACCTTCAATTTTTGCTTGGGTGTTCTGAGGCAATGCGATTGGTAATTTTCCTAAACGTGACATATTTTTAATTAATAAATTTCACAAATAATTTCGCCACCGACCCCTTTTTTCCTGGCCTCTTTGTCGGTCATCAGCCCTCGGGAGGTCGAGATGATCGCCATGCCTAAATTATTCAGGACGCGCGGCAATTCGCTCTTGTTGCTGTAAATCCTCAAACTCGGCTTGCTCACCCTCCTCAAGGAAGCGATAGCCGGCTTGCCTTTGCCCTTATATTTCAAAGTTATCTTTAAATTATCAAATTTTTCCTTGTCTTTCTTCAATACTTCCGCCTTTTCAACCCAACCGTTCTCTTCTAAAATTTTGGCAATATTGAATTTTATTTTGCTCATGGGCAAAACCACCTCGCTCTTCCCGACGGCTGAAGCGTTTCTTATTCTTGTTAGCATGTCTGCAATTGGGTCCATCATATATATTTGAATAAAAATATTTGAAATTATTTACCAGCTTGATTTCTTGATTCCCGGGATCTGGCCGTTATCGGATAGCTCTCTGAAACAGATGCGGCACAGTCCGAAATCTCTCATATAGCCGTGGTTGCGGCCGCAGCGCCAGCATCTCCTGATCACTCTGGTAGAGTACTTGGGGGTTCTTTTTGCTTTGATTATTAATGCTTTTCTTGCCATATTTATCTAATTAATCTTTCTTGATGAAAGGGAATCCTAATAATTTGAACAGTTCCAGGCCCGCTTCCCGACTTTTGGCGGTAGTGGTGATGGAAATTTCCAAGCCATGGATATTCTCGATTTCATCCGCTCTTATCTCTGGGAAGGAAATATTTTCCTTGAATCCTACGGTCAGATTTCCCATATTATCGAGATGCTTTTCGCTGATGCCGCGGAAATCCCTGACGCGGGGGAAGGATATGTTGATGAGCTTTTCCAGAAAATCATACATTCTCTTGCCGCGCAAAGTCACGGCGACGCCGATGACCATGCCCTGTCTGGTCTTGAAGGCGGAAATCGCCTTTTTGGCCTTGGTCAGGACGGGTTTCTGTCCGGTGATGCGGGCCAGGTTGGCTTCGACCGTGGAGATAAAATCCTTTTCTTTCTTGCCGACGCCTACGTTTATCACCACCTTGGTGATCCTAGGTATGGCCAGAGTATTCTTGATATCGAGCCTTTTTTTCAACTCCGGGATTATCTCTTTTTTATATTTTTCTTGTATTCTCATAATTTTAATCTATAACCTGCTGGCATTTTTTGCATTCCCTGATCTTCTTGGAGCTTTCCCCGCTCTTGACTTGCTTCTGGCCGACTCTCGTAGCCTTGCCGCATTTGGGACAGAGCAACATGACGTTAGACAGGTTCATCGGAGCCGGAAATTCGATCCTTTGACCCTGCTCCCCCTCTCTTCGAGGTCTCAGATGTTTGATCGAGAGATTCAATCCTTCGATGCTGGCCCTGTTAAGAGCAGGAAAAACCTGCAAAACTTTTCCAGTCTTGCCTTTATCTTTTCCCGCGATTATTTTTACTTTATCGCCTTTTTTGATATTCATATCCTTAAGTCAAAATTTTTATAACACTTCGGGAGCCAGAGAGGTTATTTTCATGAAACCAGCCTGTCTGACTTCGCGGGCAATCGGCCCCAAGACTCTCGTACCTTTAGGCTCTTTCTTGTTTTTATCGATGATCACGCAAGCATTCTCGTCAAAACGCAGATAAGTCCCGTCTTTCCTCCTGATCTCTTTCTTGGTGCGGACGATTACGGCATGGACCACGTCGCTTTTCTTAACGGTGGCGTGCGGAACGGCTTCCTTGACTACGCCGGTGATGATCTCTCCCACGCGAGCATATCTCTTTTTGTAGCCGCCCAAAACCTTGATGCACATGACCTTCTTGGCACCGCTATTATCCGCTACTTTTAAGATTGTTTGAACTTGAATCATATCTTTGGTTACCTTGGGTTTATTTGTAAATTGCGCGCCACTTCTTATCCTTGCTCAGGGGGCGGCATTCCACGAAGGAAACTTTATCACCTTCCTTGAACTGGTTCTTCTCGTCATGGACCTTATATTTCTTTCCGGTGGTGAATATCTTCTTATATTTGGGATGGGTCTTGACCAGGCTGACCAGAACAGTGATGGTCTTATCCATCTTATCGCTCACGACAACGCCTTCGAATACCTTCTTAAGATTCCCTTTCTTTTCCGGATTTGTTTTTTTTGCTTTATTCATATGTTTTATTTAGCGCTTTCTTTTTCCTCGGTTTCGGATTTGATATTTAACAAGGTCAGGATCCTGGCGATCATTTTTTTGACCTCCCTGATCTCGCGGATATCTTTGAGCTGTTTAGAAGCGTCTTTAAAACGCAGTTCTCGCAACTTCTCCCTGGTTTCGGCCAGCAACTTCTGCAGTTCGCCTTTCTTTTTAGTTTTTAATTCCTTTAATTCCATATTTTTATTTGGATACAAATTTGCATTTGATCGGCAGTTTATGGGCCGACAGTTCCATGGCCTCCTGGGCCATCTTGGCGTCGACGCCTTCCATCTCGAACAAGATCATGCCCGGCTTGATGATGGCGACATAATGGTCGACCGATCCCTTGCCTTTGCCCATGGGGATTTCTCCGCCCTTCTGGGTGACCGGCTTGTCGGGAAAAATCCTGATCCAAATCTTGCCGCTTCTTTTGATATATCTGGATATGACCCTGCGGGCAGCTTCGATCTGCCTGGAATTGACCCAGCAGGCTTCGAGACTTTTCAATCCGTAGCTTCCGAAGCTCAGATCCACCATGCGGCTGGCTTTGCCGCCCTTTTTCACCTTATGGGTCTTCCTGTGTTTTGTTTTTTTTGGCATTAACATATGCGATTCTTCCTAATTTACAAATTTAAAGTTGTTTCTTCCCCACAATTTCACCCTTGGTTTCGACCACCTGTCCTTTGCTGAAGACTTCTCCCTTATAGATCCAAACCTTGATGCCAATGGCCCCGTAAGTGGTGCGGGCGACGACGCCGGCGTAATCGATGTCGGCCCTCAAGGTGTGCAAAGGCACCTTGCCCGAAGACAGCATCTCTTCGCGGGCGATTTCCGCCCCATTGAGCCGGCCGCTCATGACGACCTTGACGCCCAGACCCCCGGAACGCTCGACGCGACCTATGGCCTGCTTCATCACTCTTCGGAAGGGCATCCTTTTTTCGATTTCCAGGACCATCTGCTGGGCCACTATATTAGCGCTCAGATTCGGCCTGTCGAATTCATTGATGTTCAGATTAATATCTCCCAATTTAAATTTCTTAAGAAACTTATTATGGAGCTTCTTCTTCAATTCTTCGGCTCCGGCGCCGCCGCGTCCGATGATCAAGCCAGGTTTAGCGGTGAAAATTCCTAAGCTTATCTTGTTGGCGCTCCTCTCGATCTCTATCCTGTCGATGCCGGCTTCTCTCAATTCCTTATCTAAAAATTTCCTGATTTTGGTATCTTGCTCCAGATTCTCGATAAAAGTCTTGCCATTGCTAAACCATCGCGAAGGCCAGCTTCTCGTTATTCCCATCCTTAAAATTTTTGGATTAACCTTTTGTCCCATAGTGATTTGTCATGGCGAGGAGCGAAGCGAGTGGCAATCTCGTAGTAAAACTTCATTTACGCCGGGATCGCCACGCTCCTTAACAGTCGCTCGCGATGACGCTTTTAAATTTATCCAGATTTTCTTTGAAAAATTTTTTTGGCAAAACCTTTGGTGCTCGAACCCTCGATCTTGGCGTGCCCTCTCCTGCCTTCCTTCCTGGGATCAGCAATCTTCTTGCCCTTTTCGGTCTCACTGCCCTCATGTTTCTCTTCCTGTTCCTTGATGGCAACACCCTCATCCTCCTTGGGCTTGGACTTCAAGACAACCGGTTCGCTCACCTTGATCTTCTTGGCTTCCTTGACGCCGCTCTCTTTGACCTCGGCCAGAGTGATATCGATATGGCTGCTTCGCTTTCTGATCGGAGTGGCGCGTCCGTGGGCCTTGGGCATCCAGCGGCTCAAAGCGACGCCCTCGTCGACCCTGATTTCCTTGACGTATAAGTTGTTCTTATCCAGTTCAAAATTATTTTCAGCGTTAGCCACGGCGGAATTAAGAAGCTTGGCGACCGGTTTGGCGGCCCATTTCTTGTTGAATTTGAGCTGGTCCAGGGCGCTGCCCGCCTCCATGCCGCGGATCATATCCGCCACTAAACGGACTTTCCTGGCTGACATTCTTATATTTTTTGCTTTTGCTTTGACTTCCATAATTTTTTAATTATTTGCCGCCCTTGGCTTGCTCTTTGGCCATCTTGCCGCCATGGCTCAGGAATTTCCTGGTCGGAGCGAATTCGCCGAGCTTATGGCCGACCATATTTTCAACGACATAAACAGGCACATGCTGCTTGCCATTATGGACACCGATAGTGAAGCCCAC
>JAKAJF010000030.1 GCA_021813875.1 bacterium
CCTCGAAGCGGCGCGGCTTTCAAGGGGCGATTTTTAAAAACCGGAATTCTTGGTATAGGCCCGCAGGGCGTAAAGGACGAAATAGGTGATGGCGTAGGCGCCGACGACGATGACGATGCCGATGATGGCGTTTTGGAGGATCGTTTCCGCTTTGTCTACCTGATCAGCCTTGCCCTGGGCGGTCATCCAGAGAAACCCGGCGTAAAGCATGAGGATGACGAAGATGGCGCCGAGGAGGGAGAGCAGAAAGTTAATGAAGCGGCCGACCACCGTCGGCAGATCATTGGCCGTGCTCTCGTTATATTGGGCCATGCCGGCGGCAGTGTCGAGCTTCTGCATGATTCCGGAGCCGGCATCATCGGCCGCCACCTTCTTTATGCCGAACGAAAATATGTTCAAGACGATTAAGGATATCAATAAAAGTTTTTTCATATTAGAATCCTTGGTAGCCGGAGATGGTCGAGAGCTTGGCCAAGATGAAATAAGTGATGATGTAAAGGGCGGTCAGGATGACGATGCCGATGACCGCGTGAGAGATGGTCCTCTGGGCTTCGGCAACCTGGTCGGCTTTGCCGCCGGCCGTCAGCCAGAGATAGCCGGCCCAGACCAATCTGATGATGAAGATCAGTCCCAAGAAGGGGATGATGAACAAGACTTTGCCGACGTAATTGGCGATGCTGCTCGCCGCCGATTGGTCCGAAGGGGTGGTGGTGTAGATCTGGCCCTGGGTGGCCCCGCTGTTCAGGGTCTGGTCCCAGTCGCCGATCTTGGCCGCCGCCGGCAGGCCGAAAGCCAGGGAAAACAGGAAAAGGCTGAAAAATAAGCTCTTAAAAGTCATAGATTAAGTCTTGAATATGCCCGTCGAGGTGAGGATCCCCAAGACTACCTTGGTGAACAGATAGGCGATGAAGATGACCAGGATGCCGATGGCGCCATTCTTGATGCGGTCCTTGCCCTTCTTGTATAAGCTCTGGTCGCCGTTGGCGCCGACGATGTCCAAGGCTCCGAGCCAGATCAGGACCATGAAGACAACGCCGATCAGAGAAAGGATGGCATTGATGACTTGGCCGATGATGACGCTGATGCTGTCCTTCTCGAGCCCGGTGTTATATCCGACGCCGCCGGCGGCATCCTTCAGACCGCTATTGTCGGAAAAGTTATAGGAAGCGGCGGCCAGGGCCGGTTTGGCGGCAACAAAGACCGGAACCAGTAGGACCAACAAGATTAAAAGAAAATTTCGCATTTATTTGAAAGGGTTGATGATAGTTTCACCGACGAACCTGGTGATCAGGTAAGCTCCGGCCACGATGATCAGGCCGACGGCCGCTTCCGTGACCAAAGTGATGGCCTTGTCGACTTTCTGTTCGTTGCCGCCGGCGGTCATCCAGAGAAAACCGGCGTAGATGATCAGGATGAAGAAAAGCAGGCCGATGAAACCGAGGGCGACGCCGATCAGGGCGCCGATCCTTTGGCTGATGGTCGTATTGTCGCTGGTATTGAGGGCTGAACCGACCTGGCCCACGCCGACCGTCTCGCCTAAGCCGTAGTCGTTCGTCCCGGCGGCCAGGGCCGGGCTATTAGAAATAAAAAAAGCCAGCGCCAAAGCAAAGGCCAAAACGATAAATTTTTTCAGTTTATTCATAAAAATTTTCTTATCCACCGCTCCGGGCATAACTTAGTTTTGTCCGGAGCGGTGGACCCCCCTGAGAGGGAGATCCACCGTTCTTTTCTTAAGAGAAGAACAGGTTAAGATTGAGTGACGCTCACCAACTGGTCAAGGACGAATTTGGCGATGGCGAAAGCGGCCAGGATGATGACCAGACCGATGATGCCGGCGGTGATCAACTTTTTAGCCTCTCCGACCTTATCCTCGTTGCCGGCGGCGGTCATCCACTTGAAACCACCCAGAAGGATGATGATGACGGCCACGATGCCCAGGAATCCCAAAAGGACGTTGATGATGGAAGCGGCGATGTCGCGGGGATCTCTCTGACCCAGACCCGTCTGGGTCTGGATGTCGCTCTCCTTGCCTCCCCAGGGATCCAAGGTATCCGCCTTAGCCGGCAGCGCGAGGGCAAAAGCGGGCAGCATGATTAACATCATCATGGTTGAAATTACCGCACCTTTCATTAATTTTTGCATAATTCACCTCCCTTCAAAGGCTACACAAATAAGAACGAAAAAAATTCGTCGTCGCTTGTGAAGAATTAATTTTTAAATTATCCACTTATAATTTTATTTTACTATAATCCGGCCTTGTCGCCAATAGAAACTCGCTCTTCGGTCCTGGTCTCTCGAAGATTGACTTTTTTTCCTTCTTGTGCTAAGGTTCAAAAGTTAAAAATAAAAAATCCTATCGGCTGCCAATGATTTGGCATGATAGGATTTTTTGTTTGCCAATATTAGCTAAATTTTAAGAAATAATTATGACCGATAGTCATAGTAGTAGAATAATTCCGCTAAAACAAGCCAAAAAAATATTTTTAATTTTAGTCATCATTTTTTCCTTTGAGGTTTTTTTCTTCCCGATGCCGACTTTAGCCGCTGAAGCGGTCGGTTCCGATAATGGATCTGTGGTAGACCCGGGGTCCGTTCCGGCCCCTGATAATATCCAATCCGTCCCGGCGGCCGCCATCCAGGTCCAGGACCAGACGGCAGCGGTCAATCATCTGCCTCAAAGCGCCCCCAAAAACCCCATAAAAACCAGTATTCATCTTTTGACCGCCTATAATTCGGATGTCGGCCAGACGGACGATTCCCCCTGTATCACTGCCACCGGCTTCAACGTCTGCGAACATGTCATCGAGGATACGGTTGCGGCCAATTTTTTGCCTTTCGGGGCCAAGATAAGAATCCCCAGCCTTTTTGGGGATAAGATCTTCACCGTGAGAGACAGGATGAATGTCCGTTATTCGGATCGGGTCGATATCTGGATGAAAAATCGGGCGGATGCTTTAAAATTTGGGGTTAGATTAGCCAAAATAGAAATTATTGAACCCTAAAAAGAAACTGATTGGAGAGAAAAAGCAGCCGAACCCGACTCTTAAGCAGTCAGGGTTTATTTTTTTTAAAAAAATTGCTATACTTCATAAGTATTTGGCCACGTCGCCAAGCGGTAAGGCAGCAGTTTGCAAAACTGCCATTCGTCGGTTCAAATCCGGCCGTGGCCTCCAGACAGAAGAAAGTCCAGGCTCTCTTAGACTTTTGTGGATAACTTTTAAAGATAAGTCCAGAGAAATTTGGACTTAAAATGGAAAATTTTAAAAATCCCAGAGTTTTAAGGAGTTTTGGGGGTTATTGCTCTGATAATCCTTTTATGCTATACTTAGAATATAACTGCTCTTTTCGCTTTTAGAAATGTTTTTCCAATTTATTGGAAGAACCTTTCTGCTTTCTACTAAGCTTTACCAGCCGGTGCCGACACGGCTTTCTTAAACAAAAATAAAAGAACGGTGGGCCTTGATTATCATTTATTGAGGCTTTCACCCAAGGTTGGTAGAAGGTCAGCTTTTAAAAGTCGGATCAAAAGCTTCCGCCCTGAGGGATGTAATTTTCCTTGCTTATCGACAGATGAGCGCGAAATAAGCTCTTAGGGCTGGGGCTCAGAATTGGCTCACATATTTATTTTATATAAAAAGAAGGGGCCTACTGGGCCCCTTTTTTTATGGGATGAATTTTCGGTGAAGACTTTCCCTTGTTAAAAAAAGCACCTTGATGTATAATGGAAATGCTTAAATAAAACCGCCTTTATTTAAGGATTTTATTTACTTTAAGCTTATGAATAAAGAAACTTTAGCAAAAATCAAGCAGGCTTTGTTGGAAGAGAGGACTAGGGTCATGAATGAATTGAACAGAATTGCCGATAATGGCGAAAACCGGGCCAAATTTCCGGATTTCGGCGATAAACAAGATGAGAATGTCTTAGAAATTGACCAATATTCAACCAATTTAGCCACGGAAAAAGTTCTGGAGTCCAGCCTCAGGGATATCGACAATGCTCTGGCCAGGATCAAGGATGGCACTTATGGCATCTGCAAATATTGCAAGAAGGAAATAGATGAAAAAAGATTATTGGCCCGCCCCGTGGCTAGCGCCTGTATCGACTGTAAAAATAAGCTTCAGAATTCTTTTTAACCCTTAAAACTGTCATGTCTTTGTTCAAAAAAGGGATGTTTATGGTACTCATCCTTTTTTTGTTGGACAGATTTCTCAAGGATCTGATCTTGTTCGCGGGCGGTCCTTTTCCGCCTGATGCGATCCTGTCTTTGGCTTTGAGCAAAAACCATAATATCGCCTTTTCCCTGCCCCTGGGAGGAACTTATCTTCTGTTCCTGATCGCTATCATCCTGGTGTTGCTGTTGGTCTTGGCAATCCATCTTTATCGAAATAGAAGATCCGAAGAAGCCTTTTTCTCAGTCATGATTTTTCTGGGTGCCGCCAGCAATTTCTATGACCGTTTGAAGTACGGATACGTCATCGACTATATCGATCTGAAATATTTTACCGTTTTTAATATAAGCGACTGCCTGATCGTCCTGGGCGCCGCCGGCCTGGGTTGGATGTTGATAAAAGGAGTTGACAAGCCTTAAAAAGCGTGTTTTTATAAATAATGGTGCTAGCACCGATCGTGCTCTTCGCTAGCGCCATTTTATTTTTCCATCCTTCGGGGATCTTTTCATCAAGAGAAAAAAGGAGGGCAAAGAAATTGGAGGAGAATAAAGAGGAAGGGTCTAAGGGAATAAGGTTCGGCAGGGAGTTTGCGGTCAAGTTTTTCGGCTGCAAGCATCTGCCGGGAAAGCGGGAGTTGACCGAGATTTTGAAAAAAGCTGCCGTCAAGGTAGGCGCCACCGTCTTGGACGCGAGCGCCATCGGCCACAACTTCTCTCCCCAGGGCACCTCTGTGGCTCTGGCCGTGTCAGTCTTGCTTCAAGAGTCTCATTACTTCGCTTTCGGCGGGACTCATAGCTGGCCGGAGAAGGGAACGCTGATCCTCAGCTTCTATACCTGCGGGCTGGTGGATTCCTTGGAGGCCATCCATATAACGGCCCGCGAACTTGAAGCCGAGCGGGTCGAAGGCTTTATCATCGATTTCGACCATCTGACCTCGGAATCCATCCATTTCAAGCCGGACATCTGACTGGCTCATTCCCGGGCGCGTAAGCGGCCGGTTTTTTTATGGGAAAAATCTTGTTATTTCTTCTGATGTGATATAATATAGATGCACAAAATGGCCATCAAAAAAGAAAAATTAATGATTATCGACGGCAACGCCTTGATCCATCGGAGCTTCCACGCCCTGCCGCCGACCATGACCACCAAAAAGGGGGAGATGGTCAATGCCGTCTATGGGTTTACGGCCGTCCTCATCAAGGCGATTCGGGAATTTAAGCCGGAGTTCGTAGTCCTGACTTTGGATAAGAAGGGCGCCACCTTCAGACATGAGGAATACGCGGAGTACAAGGCCACGCGCGTCAAGGCTCCGGACGAGCTATACGCCCAGATCGGATTGGTCAAACAGGTGGCCCAGGCCTTCGCCATCCCCGTCTATGAGAAGACCGGCTTCGAGGCCGACGATTTGATCGGCACCCTTGCCGGCCGGGTCGATGGCCAGGTGGAGAAGATCATCGTTACCGGCGACCTGGATACGCTCCAGCTCGTCAACGACCATACCAAGGTCTATACCATGAGCCGCGGACTTTCCGAAAGCGTCGTCTATGATAGGAAGGCGGTCGTGGAAAGGTTCGGCCTGACTCCGGAGCAGATGGTCGACTATAAGGCTTTGCGCGGCGACCCGAGCGACAATATCCCGGGGGTCAGGGGCGTCGGCGAAAAGACGGCTTGCGAGCTTTTAAAAGAATTCAAGACTCTGGACGGCATTTATGAGAATCTGGAATCGAAGAAGATCAAAGATCGGATCAGGGAGCTCCTGCGCGAGCATAGGGCGGAGGCGGAAATGTCCAGGCGGCTCGCGACTATCGATCGGGGGGTGGAGCTTGATTTCGATCTGGAAACCGCCCGTTTCGGCCGCTTCGACCAGGAACAGCTGGTCAAATTATTCTCCGAGCTGGAATTCAAATCCTTGCTCCCCCGCCTGGCCGAGCTGAAGGCCGGCGCCTACGAACTGCCGCCGGTTCCGGCCGCGGCCGCTCCGGCCAAGGAGCGATTCAAGGATAAATTCGAACGGGATAGCCAGCTTTTCAGATATGTTCTGATCGATACTGAAAAAAAATTCGCCTCTTTCCTGGTCGAGCTAAAAAGGCAGCCGGCCTTCGTCTTCGATACCGAGACTTCCGGGTTCGATCCGCTCGAAGCGGAGCTCTTGGGCATCAGCTTCTCTTGGAAGAAGGGCGAGGCGTATTACATCGATCTTCAAGAGAAGAAGAACAAGAAACAAGTTCAGGGCAATCTGTTCGAAGGCGGGAAGACCCTTGATCCGCGAGCGGGCTGGATAGAAAAATTAAGGCCTATCTTCGAAGATGAAAAGATAAAGAAATGCGGCCACAATCTGAAGTTCGACATGAAAGCCGTCGGTAGCCGGAATATCGACGTGCGCGGCATCGACTTCGACACCATGGTCGCTTCCTATCTCTTGAATCCCGGTTCGAGGCAGCATAATCTGGACGGCTTGACCTTTGCCGAGTTCGGTTTCGAAAAGATCAGCGCCGAAGACCTTTTGGGCAAGGGTCGGGAAAAGATCAGCTTCGCCCTGGTGCCCTTGGAAAAGCTCTATCTTTATTCCTGCGAAGACGCGGATTTCACCTTCAGGCTTGAACAGCGATTAGCTGAGGGCTTGGAAGAAAATAAATTAGAGCGGCTCTTTAAGGAGTTGGAGATGCCCCTGGTCTCAGTCTTGGACCGGATGGAGAGGAACGGCATCAAGGTCGACCTTAAATTTTTAAAATTCATCAAGCAGAAGACCGACGCCCGTCTGAAGGTGCTTGAGGCCAGGATCAAGAAAGAAGCTGGCCTGGATTTCAATATCAATTCCACTCAGCAGTTGAGGCGGGTCCTTTTTGAAAAATTGGCCATCCCCATCCACGGCGTTGGGCGCACCAAGACCGGACTTTCGACTTCCGCCGAGGAGCTGGAAAAACTGAAAGACGCTCACCCGATCATCCCGTTGATCCAGGAGTACCGGGAATTGAGCAAACTGGCCTCTACTTATATCAACGCCCTGCCCGGATTGATCAACAAGAAGACCGGCCGTCTGCACACGAGCTTCAACCAGACGGTCACTGCCACCGGGCGGCTCTCCTCGACCGAACCGAACCTGCAGAATATTCCCATCCGCACCGAGGAAGGCCGGGAGATCCGGAAAGCTTTTATCGCCGATAAGGGTTATAAATTGGTCAGTCTCGATTACTCGCAGATCGAATTGAGGCTGGCCGCCCATATGTCCGGCGACGAGAAGATGGTCAAGGCTTTCCGCGACGGCGCGGATATCCATGCCTTGACGGCCGCCGAGATCAACGACGTCGAACCGGAAGAAGTGACCCCGGAGATGCGCCGGGAAGCCAAAGCCGTCAACTTCGGCATCCTTTACGGGCAGGGCCCGCATGGCCTTTCACAAGGAGCCGGCATCACCTACGCGCGCGCCAAGGAATTCATCGAAGAATATTTCACTTCCTTTTCCAAAGTCAAAAAGTTTATCGACGATACCATCGAGCAGGCGAGGGAGAGGGGTTTTGTCGAGACGCTCCTGGGGCGGCGGCGCTATCTGCCGGAGATCAATTCATCGGTCATGCAGGTCAGGAAGGAGGCCGAACGCATGGCCGTCAATACGCCTTTGCAAGGTACGGCGGCGGACATGATCAAGGCGGCCATGATCAAGGTCGCGGAAATCACCGATCATAAGGTCAAGATGCTTCTGCAGGTTCATGACGAATTAGTCTTTGAGATCGAGGAGAGAAGCGTCGGCGAGACTGTGCCGAAGATCAAGGAAATCATGGAGAATGTCTTGGAACTCAAGGTGCCTATTGAAGTCGACGCCAAAGTCGGCGATAATTGGGGAGAGATGGGTAGGCTGGGAATTTAAAAGCCAAGGTCCATCAGACCTTGGCTGTGAGTATGTCGGCGCGGTTTATCTCTTTGCCGTTGGTCAGGATGACGGTGTTATCATCGAAATCCCGGACCTCTACCGTTTCCCCGAGTTCCCGGCCATCCTTAAGGATCAATTCGATCGCCAGGCCCCTGTCCCGGGATTTCTTGAGAGCTTTATCTATGCTCATCTCCGCCTCCTTTTTTAGAAAAATTTATTTTTACTAATATTAATTAAATCTGACTGTCGTGTCAATAAGGGATCTAACCAACAAAAAAATTTGCCTTTTGGGGCTGGGAAGCGAGAATCAGGCCTTTTTGAGATTTTTGCTTTCCAAGGGAATGAATGGCCCAATCACGATCTGTGACCGCAGGAGCAGAGAAGGATTGGAGGGCGCGATAAAAGAATTTGAAAAACGTAAAAATATCAATTGGCAGTTAGGTGAGAAGATCGGCAAGCGGAATTTGGAAGGCTTTGAGGTCCTGCTCCAATCTCCGGGCGGCCCCCTGGACGCTCCCGACGTCAGACGCGCCCTGAAAAAAGGAGCGGTCCTTTCCAGCCCGATGGAATTGTTCCTTGAATGGTGCCCGTCCAGGAATACCATCGGCGTCACCGGCTCCAAGGGCAAGGGAACAACCTCAAGCCTGATCGCTGCCATCCTGAAGAAAGGAGGCGAACGGGTCTGGCTCGGCGGCAACATCGGCGTCGCCCCCTTCGGCTTTTTAGGAAAGATCCGGAGGGGCGATTGGGTGGTCCTGGAATTATCGAGCTTTCAGCTGGAGAATCTGAAGACAAGCCCGCGTGTCGCCGTCATCACCAATTTTTACAAAGAGCATCTGTCGCCGGCCGATCCCGACAACCCCAATTATCACAAGAGCTTGAAAGTTTATTGGA
>JAKAJF010000031.1 GCA_021813875.1 bacterium
ATTCCGACCAAGGGCCAGAGCATCGATCCGGCCGCCCTGAAAAAGATAAAAAAATTCCAGGAGGCGGGGCATAATATCACCCCTTCTTTCTCAATCTTCTCCCTCTCGGAAAAAAAAGATGAGCTGCTTACCGGCGGCAACTTGAAACACCTGCTATATCTCTTGGAGACGGCCAGGAAACTAGGGGTCTACTTCACGGTGGAGTTCCTCCTTATGGCCCAGAACATCGACGAATACCCAGATTTCTTAAACTTCGCCGCCGCTTACGGGCTGAAGAATTACGGCTTCGGCCTAGTCAATAATTGGTCGGGCGCCATGGAGGACGGCAAATTTAAAAAATTTTATTCCCAGGAATTGGACAGGTTCATCAGGCCGCGGCCCCGAGGCGACAAGTGTGACGTCTTCAAGGTTCCCGGCTGCGTCTTCATCGATTACGAAGGTAATATCAAGCTGTGCAGCCTGCAGATAGGCGAACCCACCCTGCTCGGGCATATCGCCAAAGACAGCCTCGCCGATATCGTAAAAAGGAAAAAGTCCTTGGACCGGGAAGAAGCCTGCGGCCGCTGCCCCATGCACAAACATATCATATATTGGACGGTCGATAACTAAGAAGCTATCCCGTCCAAAACTTCCTTCAACCTCTGATTGGAAGCCTCAACCTCTTTCTTGAAGCGGCAGGTCGGCCTCTTCCAGGCGGGCAGACTCTCGAGACTTAAGACATTGCCCAGCTTCGCGGCTTTCTCCGCCAAAAATCCGTCCAGGAGGAAAAAGTCGCTTCCGTAAAGGTCTCCGTTACAATCGACGGCCCAAGCTAAATTATATAGGGGGTCTCTTTCCGCCTTTTCCTTCCCAAAACCCGGCAGGTCTATCCCCAGGCTGCGGGCCAGGGCCGAGACGGCGGCCAATTCTTTCTTCAAAGCGGCCAATTCCTCTTCTTGCCAGGATAAAGTATAAAAGGTCGGCAACAGATTTATGCTCTTGAAACCGGCCCTGGCTAAAACGTGAAAGTTTTCAAAAAGAAGAGGAGTCTTTCCGGGGGTGACCACCAAGGCGGCGGCCAGCTTCCCCGGCACCATCTTCCTGAGCAAATTTTTCAGATCCGGGGAGATTTTGATCCGGCCATGAAAATTTTTTCCTTCCAGATCAAAACTGACTGTCAGGCCGATCTTGCGGTCGAGCAGCCAATCTTCAATCTCCTTATTCAAAAGATAACCATTAGAAGCGATCTCGAACTTTATCCCTCCGTCCTTTTTTAAGGCGTAATCAGCCGCTGATCTTATCGAGGGAAATTCGAGCAGGGGTTCGCCGCCGAAAAATTTGATCTCTTTGCCGCCGGCCGCCGAAAAAAGATCGATCGCCCGCTCAAAGACGGCCGGAGAGATCGAACTTCCGCTTTTCGAAACGGGGCAATACCGGCAGCGCAGATTGCACTTCCGGGTGACGATCAGGATCAACTTATCGGGCTTGGACATGTTTGAAATCGGCGAGCGGATCAGGGGCCGTATACGACTTCTTGGAGACGTAGGCCGCGAACCGGCTGCCGCCGCAACAATTTTTGAAATATCCGCATCTTTTGCACTCTTCCGGGGCGAATTCAAGGCCGATCATCTTGCGAGCGAAGGGTTTGGCCCAGATTTCCCCCAGCTCCTCCCGCTTCAGATTGCCGACATCGCTCTCAAAAGAGCACATCATCTTGAGATTGGCCTTGGGATCAGAGACCAATTTCACCAGGTGGCTGTCATGAAGCTCGCCGGTGACCACTCGCGCCGCCTTGTCCGGATCGGGATGGACGCAAAAAGGGACGGAATCGACGATTCCGTAATCCAAGCCGTGCGCCTCGTTCAAGGCGGAAATCTTGTCTATGGCTTCGATCATCTCTTCCGCGCTCGAGCCGGGATTATTACCGGTCTCAAAGAGGCGGTAGAACTGCCAATTGTCGGGGCCCAAAGAGGTCTTGGCCAAGGCGTAAATTCGTTCCAACCTCCGGATGTTGGCCGGATTAAGGACGGTGGCGTATTCGAGGTAAAGGCCTCCGAAACGCCTGAACAGGCTGACGAACTCCATCTTCTTCGAAAATGAATCCTTGGTGCCGTTGGCGGCTTCCGCCTCCCGGTCGTTGAACTCATGCAAGGAGAGCATCACGTGGACCGGCAGACGCGCCAACCGGCGTATCTTTTTTTTCTCGATGATGGTGCCGTTGGTGTTCAGGATGCAATAGATCTTCTTCTTGAGGGCGTGACGGACCAATCTCTCCAGGTCCGGCCTCATGAACGGCTCGCCGCCGGAAAAGATGATGATCCTGATGCCCCCCTCATAAAGCCTGTCGATAAGCTCCTCGACTTCAGCCGTGGACAGATCCTCCAGGGCGTTCCTGGAGTCGAGCGGATAATCGTAGCTATTGAAGCAATAGAAACATCTCAAATTGCACCTATGGGTGACGGTCAATACGATTCCGAGAGGATGAGTCTTGAAGAAATCGGTCGGATTCAAGAACAGGAAATCGGCCCGGTCGTTCTTTTTCAAAACTTCCAGGAAAAAAGCGGCGGCTTCCGCCTTCTTCCCCGAGAGCCGGCCGGCCCGGATGGAAAGATTCCTGGTCCCCGCCCGCTCGCGGAGGCCGCGCCTCAAGGCCGCTCTGAGGACCACCTTCTGGGAATCGTCAGACAGGATGAATTCCAGCCGGCCGGGAGCGGGGAAACGGATATCCTCCAGGAACCAGCCATTTAAAAAAGGCCTTGAAATTTTGATTTCAGGCCAGAGCAGATTGGCTAAAACGATTTGCTTCAACATACTTACCAGCGGCTGCCGTGGCTACCGTGGCTGCCATGGCTGCCATGAGAAGCGTGGCTGCCATGAGAAGCGTGGCTGCCATGAGAAGCGTGGCTGGCGTGAGAGGTGTGGGCGCAAGTGGCCTGGGCGTCATGGGTCTTGGTAAAAGGATTTAAGACGCCGGCCGCCACGATCAAAGCCATGGCCACTTTCAAGGCGTCCTTCTCGACGATCTTGCCCTCTTCGCTCGATAAGAATTTTTTGAAATTTTTGTTCAATTTAGGGAGTTTGGCGGCCATATTATAAGCAATAATCCTTAGTCAGTTCCTGATATAAATTCTGACAGGCTCCGGCCTGATTGTCAATTATCTTTTGGAAATTGTCCAGATAAAGATTCTTATAGTTATTATCCTGGTTCTTGTCCAGAAATATCAATCCTGCCAGATCTTTGAAATCTTTGTCGATGAAGGCCTGGCAGGTCTGCAGGTTATCGCCGGACAAAGGGGCGCAATCGTTCTTCGAGGCCGCGGTCACGATCGCGGAGCAGGAGGCCAAGAGCTGGGGGGTGTGGCTGACAGAGGCGCAGGCCTGGGCGTCGACCGGCTGATTGGCGAACAGGGGCTCGATGATATGGATCATGTTGTTATAATTATCGAGGCAGAGATTATATTCATCGTCCGAAACCTTGCCCTTGAGGCTTTCGCAGATCTGGACATCCCGACTTTCAACCGCCGAACAGATGGCGTACCTGACCGCCAGGGCCTTGATGTCTTTCTTCATCTGGGAGGAATTGTCGTAAGCGAAGAAATCGGCCGGCGATCTTTTCTGGCCGATGCAAGCATTGAAATCATCTTCTTTGGTTTTTTCTGCCTGGTTCTCTTTGGCTTCTTTTTCCTGCTGCTGTTCCTCCTTCTCGTCGGCCGGCTTGAGGGATGGGTTCGGCCCGGGCGTAGGTATCAGCTGGCCGAACAGGCCCATCCTCCAGAAAGCCAGGAGGCCTAAAGCTACCAGGATGGATAGTATAAGAAGGGCTTTTTTAGGAGACATATTTTTTAAAACAGATTAAGATACCAATTTAAAATTTGTTCGCCCCAGAAGAGGGCGGCCAGGGTGGCGACCGAAAGGAAGGTCCCCAGGGGCACTTTCGAGCCCCACTCTTTCTTGCCGCTCGCGATCAGGCCGAGACCGACGATGGAACCCAAGAAGTAGGCCAAAAAGATGGCGGTCAGGACCTGGGGCCAGCCCAGGGCCAGGCCCATCAGGAAGCCGAGCCGGATATCGCCGCCGCCGATCCACCTGCCGCGGGAGATCAAAAATTGTAAGAGAAAAAAACTACCTCCTATTATACCAGAAAGGAGGAGATAGGCCAAACCGGGCCAAGCCCGGCCCTCCAGGACCATGATGCCGAGATTCGTCAAAAAGAGGACGGCCGCCGCCGGCAAAGTGATGACGTCAAGGATCAGATACCAACGCAGGTCATAGATGAAGACGATGACCATCACCGCGATCAGGAACCAGTCGCGGAAAAGGGCAAGGAAATCGGCCGGGCGGAAGGGATAAGCGGGAGAAAGGAAGGCTTCCTTCGGAAAGATCCGCGCGAAAGCGATGAGGAACAGCAAGCCGGTCGTCAATTCCACGATCGGGTATTGCCAGGAAATTTTCTTCCGGCAATAGCGGCATCTGCCGCGGAGGAGCAAAAAACTCAAGACCGGAATATTGTCGTACCAATTGATCTGCCGGCCGCACTTGGGGCAATGGGAGCGGCCGTTCAAGCTCTCTCCGGTATGGAGGCGCCAGATCAGGCAATTCAAGAACGAACCGATGATCAGCCCCATTCCTGAGGCAAAGACGTAAAAGATAATTTCCATATGGTTATTGATAAATTTTCAACTGCCGCTCACTGATCTTTTGCCAAGAATACTTCTCTTCGACCAATTTCCGACCCGCTAAAGACAGCTTCTGCCAGAGGTTTCCGTCCTTCATCAGCCTGTCCAGCTGCCCGGCGAATTCTTCGGCGGTGTCCGCGAGCAGGATATTCTCCTCTTTCTCGACCTCGAGACCTTCGGCGCCGATGCTGGTGCTCAAGACCGGCCGACCCATGGCCATGGCTTCAAGGATCTTCAATCTCGTCCCCCCGCCGATTCGCAAAGGCACCACCAGGGCGCAATCGGCCAGAAAAGCGGAGGTTTCCTGGGGCGGGATAAAGCCATGATATTCGGCTCCCCGCCGGGCGAGCTCGAGCCTCGCTCCTTCCCCAAGATCCTTGCCGATGACGACCAGGCCCGGCCCGGTCTCCGAGCGCGGCAGGATATCCTCCAGCAAGAAATCCAGGGCGTCCTTGTTCTGATCATTTCCGAACCAGCCCAGGAAATAGATCTTCTTGGGCCCGCCCACCTCCTCTGCCGGATGATAGAGCCTGGTATCGACCCCGTTGGGGACCACATGCATCTTGCTGACGTTCACATAGGCGTCCAAAAAGGCGCGGTCATCCTGGCTTACGAGGATCAGGTCGGAAAATTTATGGAAATTGGAGAGCTCTTCTCCCTGGATGAGGATGAATTTGAATAAGATTTTCAATTTACCTATCCCCTTCTTTAAGCTCGCTTCCCGGGCGAGTTTCTTGAACCTGATCTCATGGATGGTTAGAAAGTTCCGGATCGCCAGACCGGAGGGAAGATATCTGGCCGCCTGGGAAAATTCGAATTGGACGGTTTCGACGCCTTCCTTCCTGATGATCCGCTTGATCATCCTCTTGACGCTCAAAAAGCAGAGGCCGTCGAGATCCAACCAATTGAGCAAGAAATAACCGACCTTTCTGAGGGAAGACTTCCTGATCATTTTTGTGAAGATCTTGGGCGAGGGCAGGTCTTTTTTGAACCTTTCCAACTCCTCTTCGCTGAGCGGATCCTCGTGGACGACCAGGAGATCGATCTCCGCGGCCGCGGCCAGACCTTTGAGAAGGTTATAGAGACGGGTCTTGCCGCCGGAATCGAGAGGATAAGGCAGGAAAGGGCTAACGATGAGGATCTTCATGTCTTTTAAAGAAATAATTGATCTTCTCTTTCAGATAACCGAACCCCAGGCGCCGCCGGTTCTCTATCAATTTTTTCATTATTATTTTAGGCGAACTTAAGACAAAAGCCTTGTGGAGGCGATATTTGGCTTCTTCGACCTCTTTGACAGTCAGATGTTTGGACGCCGCCTGGGCTTTGGCGCCGGTGATGATCTTGCCCCTGGTGATGGCGTCGATGACGTCTTGGCTGAAGAGATGGTTGTCGAGGCAAGTCTGAAAATTGACCGTCCCCGGGAAGGGCGTATTGCAACCCAAGAACAGATAATCCGGCTTGCTCTTCTTGAGAAAAGCGATGGTCTCCTCGACGCTCTCCCTGTCTTCTTCCGGCAAGCCGACGATCAGATAGATCCAGACCCAGATGCCGTGTTTCTTGGATAAAGAGATGGCCTTCGAGTTCTGAGCGACCGTAGTTTTTTTGGGGATGCTATCAAGGATCCTCTGGCTGCCGGATTCCACCCCGAAACCGATCCGCCTGAGGCCCGCTTCCTTCATGCGGACGAGCAGTTCCTCGTCGACGGTATCGGCGCGCGACATGCAGCTCCAACGGAAACGGAGCTTCCTTCTCCTGACTTCTCCGCAGAAATCCAAGACCCTCTTGTGGTCCAGGGTGAAACAATCATCCCAGAAGGTGATGTGCTTGACCCCATGTTTCTTGATCAAAATTTCCACTTCATCGGCGATGCGGGAGGCGCTCATCGTCCTGATCCTGCCTCCGTACCCCCTGAAGACGTTGGAGCCGCCGATCAGGCAGAAATTACAGCGTCCCGGACAGCCTCTGGAAGTGAATAAGGTCATCCAGGGTCCTTCCCCGAACCAGGACCGGTAATTTTCCACCGGCAGATCCCTGAAGTCAGGAATGGGCAACCTTTCCAAATCGGCCAGCCGGTCGCATTCTTCCCTCCGGTTCAGGAAAAATTTTCCCTCTTTCAGATAGGCGAGGCCGCGCCCCGCTTCCCCTTTCTCTAGGAAGTCGGCCGTCGTCAATTCGGCTTCGCCCAAAATGAGATAATCGACGGCCGCTCCGTCTCGATTGACGAGCCTCAAGATCTTTTCCGGCTCCGCCGGCGAGAGGATCGGCTCCCAAAGGAGGGTCTTGAGCCCCTGCCTTTTGGCCAGGCGGCCGGCCTCGACGTCATGGAGCAGAGTATCGTCCGCCGCTTTAATGATGGCGTACTCATAATCCTTATGTTCTTCCACGAATCTTCCGACCGCCCGGTAATCCAGATCGAGCCCGTTGGCGTCCAAGACTTTGACAGTCGCTCCTGTCTCGCGCCTCAGATACTCGGCCAGGACGGCCCCTTGGTAGAAGGGACTGACTTCCGTCTCTAAGATATCGGCGCTCCGCTCGTCGCGGCGGACATTCTTGCCTTCGAAGCGGGGCGGATTGATGATTAGGATCTTATTTTCCTTCATTGAGATTTTTTAAGAAATCTTGATATTTTTTCTGGCCATCCAGCTTGATAGCCTCCGAGACATTCTCCCGGGCCTGCTCCTTCTTATCTTCCATCTTGTCCAAGATGGCCAATTGGTAATAAAGCTGGGCGTTCTTGGGATAAAGACCGATCAGATGGACAATAGAAGCCTCCAGCTCCTCCAGCCGGCCCAACTTCAACAAAACCTGGTCATAGCGATCCCAAATCCCGAGGTTGTCCGGGTTGATCTCCAGTCCTTTCTTCGCCAGGGCATAGGCCGGACCCGGCGCCTCTTTCAAAAGATAGACGTCGATGGCTTTTTCCAAGACCTGGGTCTCTTCGTTGATGATGAACTGCTTGTGCTCCAGATTCAAATCCGGATCTTTCAGGTCGGGATAGGAAGCCAGGGCCTGTTCATATTCCGAGAGGGCGGAGTCGTAATCTCTCCGGTCGAAATAAGAGTTACCCCAATCATATTTGATCAAGGCTATCCCGGGAGCCGCCTGGACCGCCTGCCGATAAAGCCTGTCGGCCTCTCCGAACTCTTCCGTCTCTCCGGGCTTAGCTCCCGCCTCCAATTTGAGCCGGCCGATCTCCGAAAGGATCTGAGCGATATAAAGCCTGCCTTCCAAGGATAGATCGCGGGGCGCGGCCCCGGCCGTCTCCTTCAAATATTCCAAAATCTTGATCTTCTCCTCATAAGGCAGGCCCTCCGGCGGCCGCAAAAGGGCGAGTTGGGCGCGGTAATAAGGTTCGCGGGGGTGATGGCCGATGGCAGCGTCCAAATTCTCCAGGGCGCCCTTGAAATCCTGCCTGACTTCGGCTTCCATGGCCTTGCGGTAATAACGGTCGGCCAAGGTATTTTCAACGTTAACTGACCAGATGAGATAGAGGATGGAAATAAAAAATGAAGGGATCAGGATCAGGCCCAGGATCTTCCTGATCTGAAACCGGTAATCGCGAAATTCTTCCGGGCCGGAAAGCCTGAAAAGGAGGGCGGCCATCATCCAGAAATAGACGGCGCCGACGATCGTGAAAAAAGTGAAAAGGATAGAGATATAAAAAGAGGCCAGGCCGAAGGCGAGCGCTCCCGCTATCAGCTTGTCCTCTCGGCTGCCCGAGATAAAGACCAGCCGGGCGGCCCTTCCCGAAAGGAGTAAGAAGAAGAGCCAGGCGGCCAGGCCGAGGCAGCCGGTAGTCAACAATACGTCCAGCCATTCATCGTGGGCGCGATCAGTATAGCGGTTGATCTGCTCGTAGATGGCCCAGTCGGGCTGATAATAACGGCTGAAATAATAAGCCTGGTTGTCCAGGCCGTAACCGGCGAGAGGCCGGTTCTTGATCAGATCAAGAGCGGCCTGATAATAAAAGAGGCGCGAACTCATGCTGTCCTGATGGATATTGGCCAGGCTCTCGAGCCGCCGAGCCAAAGTTAGGTCCCCGTTTACCGGCAGCCGGACGGATTCCTTCTTGTTGAGGAAGACCAGGCCTACTAACCCGAAAGCCACCAACAGGAGAAAAACCGAAAAGATCTTCTTGTTCTTCTTGAAGGAATAAATAAGAACCGACCCCAGCATGGCTAGAAAAAGGCCGACCCAGGCGCCGCGGCTATAAGTAAAGACCAGGGCGGCAGATTGGGCCAAGAGAAAGAGGGAAAATAGCAATCTCGGCCAAAAT
>JAKAJF010000032.1 GCA_021813875.1 bacterium
CGAGCTTTCGTAGATCATGGCCACGGCTTCCAAGTCATCGGATTTTTGAGGAGCCAGTCCGATGGCCTTTCTGCCGGCCTCGAGCGCCAGCGCGTAGTCATTGCCAGCCGCTCCGGTTTCGCCCTTCTTCTCCTCTCCCTGGGCCTTGGCGGCCAAAAGGTCGGCCAGGCTTATGAGATAAGCATCCGAATAAGGATCCAGTCCGGCCGCGCTTCGGATATCGGAAATTTTCGCCTCCATCTCGGCCTGCCCGAGCGCCCGCATGGCCAGGGCGTCGGCGGCGAAAATTTTTGCGGCCAGGGCGAGGAGGATGAGAGAGCCGACGCCGACCGACAGGAGCAGGCCGGCGGGCGCCAATGATCCTCGGCCGAGATTCAGATTCAGAGAGACGGTTTTCACCCTCTTGGAATGGCTCGCCGCCAAGGCCAGGCCTAAGCAGAGGATCAGGAAGGAGAGCAGTAGGAAGGAAGGATCGGCGTAAAAGGCGGCCGTCAGGATGATGATGGAAAAGAAGCTTGAGAAAAAGCCCAGGAGCAGGGACCTTGACCCTCTGGCTTTCGACAAGGAGTCATAGAGCAAGGAGCCGGATTTGGTCATAAGGATCAGCAAGAACAATGATCCCGCGATACCGATGGTGGCGAGAGCCTCGAGGAACAGGCCAGAAGCGTCGTTGAAGCCGGTATCCCAAAGAGGCGAAGAATTGAACTCGGCGGGGCGGAATTTATCGAAGTCGTAATAGAAGGTCGAGGGTCCCGAACCGAAGATCGGATTTTCTTTCAAGGCCCGCATAGCCACCTGCCAGGAGATGTTTCTCGAAAGGCTGACTTCGGCCGGCAGTTTCAAGCGGGCCGGCCTCAAGCCTCCTACGACCATGGAGGCGACCAACAGCAGGAAGACGATGGCAGGGACGGCCAGATCCTTACCGGATATTTTGACGGTCTTGGTCAGGTAAAACATGAGGATGATGGCCGCTCCGGCGATCCCGGCCGGCCAGAAAGTAAATCCGCTCAAGAGGAAGAGGACAAAAAGATCGCCCAGGACGGCCGCGGCCGCCAGGATCCTGGCCGTGGCCACGGCCGGCTTTCCGGATCCCGGAAGGATCTCGTCCGGCTGGGTCAGGATGACCGTAAAGATGGGCAGCATGGCGAGAAGAAACATGGCCAGGCCGCTCCAGGAGCCCAAGGGGGCGGAGGAAATGCCCCGGGCGGCAGGAAGGAAGGAGAGCCGAAAAGCTTCGAAGATTATCAATATGAACGAGGAGGACGCCAAGGCGCCGATAAGGAGCTTGAGCTTCCCGCGGCCGGCATTGTTGATGAGGAGATAATAGAAAAGGATGCCGGCCATCACGGCCAAAAGTCCTTTTCCGGGACTGCCGTAAGAGCTTAGTAGCGATTCGGCCCGGCCGACCGAAGAAAGGGCGGAGATGGAAAAGACCGCCAGGAAGCCTAAGACCGGGATATCGAGGGGCGTCTTTTTAAGCCGGAGACCGCCGGATAAGAATCCTTTGAGCATCCAGGCCGCGGAGCCCAGGAAGGTCAAAAAATAAAAGAGGCTGAACTTCTCAAAGCCGGCCCCTTGGGTGGTCTTCCCGAGGAAAAAGACAGGCAGGAGGAAGAACGATAAAAAAAGGACGCTTAAGATCGATAAATCCAGCGTCCTTAAAAAATTTTTTTCTTCAGCAGAGGCAAACAAGATAAATTTTGATAAGAAATTTTTAATAGTTTCCATCTTTTTCTTTTAGCCTCAACCATTATAGCATAATTAACCCGGCGAATCAATATTTTTCCTTATTGTTTCCATGAGCTCCATATAAAATTCCAGATTGTTGAGACTGGCGAGCTTGGCGCCCAAGGCTTCCTTGGTCTTGAAAAGATGGTTCAGATAGGCCTTGCTGTATTCCCTTAATTCCGGAAGACGCGAGTCGGGATTGATCGGCGAGAAATCCTTGGCGAAACGGGCATTGTTGATGTTGGCGGTCTTGTAGAAATTCTGTTTTCCGCCGCGGTAAGCGCCTGCCTTCTTTTTCCAATCCTGGGCGGGTAGGAAGAGCCGGCCATGCCTGCCTTCCCTCGTCGGAATGACGCAATCGAACATGTCCCAGCCGTAAGAAGCGCACCTCAAGATATCCTCGGGCAGGCCGATGCCGAGCGCGAAGCGGAGGGCTTTTTCGGGAATCATGGCTGCCGTTTCCCGCAAGACTTCTTCGAGGAAATTGCCTTGGCTGTCGACCGGTTTAGCGCCGAAGCCGTAGCCGTCAAAGCCGATCCCGACCAGTCCGCTGGCGCAACGTTCACGCAGGTCCAGGAAAGTGCCACCTTGGATGACTGAAAAAAGGAGCGGCCGCTGTCCGGCCGGGATTCTCCTGGCCTTGAGCTGGCGCTCGTACTCCTTCTTGCATCTGGCCGCCCAGGCCAAGGTCCGCTCGACCGCCCGGCCGATCTCCTCCCGCGGGGCATCATTGGGCGGGCAGTCATCCAAACAGACCATCATGTCCACCCCCAGATCGAATTGGATGCGGATGGCTTTTTCGGGCGTCAATTCGTTCAAGCGGCCGTCGATGGGAGACCGGAAGATGACGCCCTTGTCCGTAACTTTGCCCAAGGGAGCTTTCCCGCGGGCCTGCCTGATCAGAGAAAATACCTGGAAGCCGCCGCTATCCGACAGGAGCGGTTTGTCCCAGTTGATGAATCTATGCGCTCCCCCCGCCCGCCTGATCAATTTTTCTCCGGGCTGGAGGAATAGGTGATAAGTGTTGATGACCAGGGGTCCCAGGCCGACCGCCTCCATCTCCTTCCTGGTCAGGAGCTTGACGAAGCCGCGGGTGGCGTCAGGCATGAAGAAGGGCGTCTTCAGGCGGCCATGGACGGAGCTTACCAGCCCGGAACGGGCGGTTGTTTTTTTCTTTCTGATCTTAAACATCATTGTATCATTCCGTCCGTATTGGCGATATCGTCATCCTCAAGCCTGGTCGTCTTGGCCGAGAGAGTCTTGCTTATGAGGGACTGGGTCTCGTTATCGATGGCGCTGACCGTCGATCCGGAGACCAGGACCATGATCTTGTTCCTGTCGGTCTCCGTCGGCGTAACGCTGATGCTGAATTCGGCATCGGTCTCGTAGGTGGTTATCGGCAGGCGGCCGATCGTCCAAGTGACCTTGCGGGTCGTCGGATCGAAAGAGACCGAGCCGAGCGAGGCCAGGGGCCGGCCGTCATAATTCACATTTTGCGGCAATACGGCCGTGACCTGCAGATTGTCCAGCTCGTGGAGGTTGTTGGTCAGGTGCCAGAAGACGCGGAAGCTCGTCGTCTGGCCGACTTTCGGCGGCAAAGGTCCGGAACCGACGGCGATATTGTCGCTGTTGAAATAACGCACCTGCTCATCCAATTTCAAATCGCTGTTGATCTTATTGACGATGACGTTGCTTTTGGTCTTATCGTTGCTCTCGTCGGCCACCACCGGCGTCGAGGTGGCGTCGGAACCCTCGTCGGCCGTGCCGACGCTGAACTGGGCGTAACTGTCGACCTCGTATTTCTTGGTGACGTCCAACCCCGAATTTCCGGAAGCGACTTGCGCCAGGGGCAGAGTCTTGATCGAAAAGTCGATCGTCCCCTCTTCCCCCTTTCCGAGCGAAGCCAGGGCCGGTATCTCATTTTTACTCCAACTGATCACGTTGCCGCTGATCTGGCCATGGTGAGCGTCCTTCAAGCTGGTCCAATCCAGGATGTCGCTCTTCAAGACAGCCATGATTACGACATTATTCATGTCCGATTCGCCCTTATTGGCGTACGAGATGGAATAATTCAGGGTCTGGTCAAAGTCGATCCCCTGGTCGTTGCGCGAACCGTTGATGATGACGTTCAGGTTCAGGTCGTTCTTGACCAATTCGAAGTTCAAAGGCTGCTCGAAGATTTTGTAGAACCGTTGGTTGCCGGCGGCATCGGTCATGACTTCTCCGGCGTCCAGAGTCAGGGTCTCGTTGTCGGCGATCTTATCTTTGAATTTGAAAGGGATCTTGAATTCCTTCTCATCCTGGCTGACATCGGTGACATCCCAGATTCCCGGCTGGGCATCCTTGCCCAATTTGCCAAAATCCAGATTGTCGATCGGCCCCAGGGTCAGGCGGAAATTATTGAGGTAGCTGTCGTTTCCGCCCTTATATTTGATATCGATGATATTTTCCTCACCGACCAAGGCGCTCGAGCTCGATTCCACGGAAAAATTGATGCCCGTATCGTTTATATCCGTCTCCAGGGCCGCCTCTTTCTTGAATTCGGAATTGAAATTGGCGGGAGTGTAGGTCATCGAAGCCAGAATCTCATGTTTTTCGCCCAAGAGGCCGAACATCTTGCCCTTTATTTCTATCTCCCCGCTCCTGTGGGCCGGCAGATTGTCGGCTTTCCACACGCCGATCCGAGGATCGGTGGAAGTCGCGGAAGGATCGTTCGGCGAGACTTGCGGGTCGGTCCCGGCGAGGACGAAATTTTCCGGGTAAACGACCCTAATCTCCAGATCCTTGAGATCGACATCGCTAAGGTTGCGGTAATCGACCTTATAAATCAGTTCTTGGCCGGCCGCTGCTTCATTGTTGCCGCTGATCGCCAGCTGAATCGAAGACAGGCCGGAATTCTTATGGAGATAATAATAACCGCCGTAAGCGAGCCCGCCCAAGAGGGCGATCAAAAAAATGGTCATGAAAAAGTTATAAAAAAATCCGTGCCTCTTTTTGATATCGAGCTTTTTGACGTCGACCATGTGGCCGTCGTCGCCCTGATAGATCTCGTTGAGACTCTCCTCGATCTCTTCCTCGCGGACTTCGAGGCCGGCCTGCTTGGTCGGATCAGGTAAGGCGCCTTTTGGATTATTCTTTGGTTTTGGCATATGGATATGTTATTTTTTTATTTCAAAGATGGCGGCATAGAATTTATCGCTCGCGAGACTGTCTTCGACCGACCAGCCGCTCTCCGCCCGCGGAGATCCTGACTCGTTGTCCCAAGAAGACCAGATGCGTCCGAAATCGGCCGGCAGGCTCAAGTCGCTTTCAAGGTCGCTCGCGGCCGCGCCCGGCTGTTTCTGCGCGAACAGGGAATAAGAGAAGATGTCTTTTTTGCCGAATAATTTTTGGATCTTCTGCCAAAGGCCGTCCTGGTAGGCGCCGGCGACCCCTTCCAGCCTGAAGGGCAGCCTGTATTTCAGGCGGATAAGGATGCTCTGGCCGGGATCGACCATGCACCAATTGGCGAAGACCGTGTGTCCAGACTCGTCATAGATCCGGGTGCCTGAACGCTGGTCGGTCGAGGAATTGGCTTCCTCGCGGACCACCTCGGGATCTTTCTGCCAGCCATCGTCCGGCTTGCCGAAGTAGATATCGTCCGGTTTCTGGAATCCGTCGGCCTCGAGGAGTTCGCTGCCTTCCGGCACGTAGACCCGCATCCAGTCGACGTTCCTGACGCCCGAAAAGGGTTCGCGCTTGATTCCCGTGTGCGTCCTTTCTATTTCGACCGTGTCGATGATCCGGCCATCGGCCTCGACCGAGGCGTGATGAGTGATCTTCTCTTCTATCCTCCGGTCGCTCTTGCCACCGGCGATATTGGTATTGATGACGGCCAGATAATCTCTGGGGGCGGTCTTGATCTCGCCGCTCCAGCCATAATCCTCGATCATTTTTTCCAGTTCCGGATCGTTGAAATAGAAAAGGATATTTTTTCCGCTTAAATTATTACCGATCGCCTTGATCAAGTCAATGAAGTTCTCATTCCGCAATCTTCCCGGCGCCTCGTCCAACATCTTTTTCATGAGGTCGCCGATGATTTTCTTCGGCTCTTTGGTCTTATCAGGCTTCTGTTCCGACAGTTCCTGGACGGTGGTCCAAAAATTATCCGAAGTCAGGACCACTCCGTATTTGTCGGTCATGTCTATGGGGCCGGTGACTTTCAAAAGGTCTTCGACGACCGTCGGCGTCAGGCTGATGACGCCGTCCACCGTCGGGCCGTCGCTCTTGTCCAGGAACCACATCAGCTTCTTGGCCGAAGTCGGCCAGTCCGGCCACCAGTTGGCGTCCCAGAAATGCCATAAAGGGTTGACCAGCCAGAGCGGCTGGGGCGCGACCACGCTGACTTTCATGCCCCCCTCGGTATCATAGCTGCCGCCCGCCGGAGCCTCAATATTCTTTATCTTGCCGCGGCTGAAATCGATCAAGGCGTAACTGCCGATGAAGCCGCCGGTGGCGCGCAGTTCGGAGTTGTTCTGGAAGACCAGGAGATAGCGCCTGTCCTGGCTCGAGCCCAGGAAAGAGTTGATGTCTGCTGCCAGGTCGATAAATTCTTTGAGGCCGCCGGACAAGAAAGAAGCCTTGTCCTTGATCTCGGCGAATTGGGTCCGGTATTGCTCGGGCAAGTCTCCTTGGTCGATCCCGTCTATCTCCCTGTTCAAATCATCGGCGGCCGAGACGGCGTCCTGCCCCTTGGCGATGAAATTATCCAAGATTTCGGTGATGTCGCAATTTCCCGGCGTCGAAGAAGCCGTATCCGCGGCGTGACAGGTGGAGATAGGGCTCAAGGCCAGGCTCAGCTTGCTCCCCAGTTCGGCGGCCGCCTGGCCCGCGGACATGATGGCTTTGGCGTTGGCGGCGAGCCGCGCGTCTTTATCAGGCGCGATCGAAGCCAGGACGAACAGGAAGTCATTGATCTCTCCCAGTTCCTGCCTGGCTTTCAGAAATTTCTTGGCGGCGATGTCGAATTTTTCCCCGGCCGCGCCGAACTGCAGGCTGGAGGCGGCCTTGGTACCGGCGAGCATGCCGGAGAGAGCTTCCTGGCTCGAAGACAAGACCTCGTTCCTCAAGCTGTCCAGGTCCATCGATTTATAAAAAGTGAAAGCTTTGAAAGGAAGCACCAGGAGAAACAGCACGGCCGCGAAAGCCAAGGTCGGCTTAAACAGTCTGAAGCCGGACAAAGCTCTCTCTTTTTCCAAATAATGATGCGGATAATCCTCGAGGATCTCTTCGGGACGGCTCTTCTTTTCTCCTCTCTCCCTTCTCTGGAAAAGGAGAGAGGCTCGGATCTTTCTTAAACCCAGGATCAGGCTCGGCCATAAATGATCGGAAAGGGCCGATTTCGTCTTTTTAAACAAGGAAACAAAAGGCTTAGTTACGGCTAAGACCGACAGACCGATGAAGCGGCTGAAAAAGACAGTCAGCCAGCCTGTCCGGTAGCATAACTTATAAAAAGCGCGGCCGAGGAAGATTAAGACCGAGCGGGATAACCTGAAGAGATTGAAGATCGCCAAGCTGCTCAGCTTTTCCCTGAGAGAAATCGCCGGCCGGATCTCCTCGGGCCTGGACGCCTCCGGGAGCCTTTCTTCCTTCGAGGTTCTTCTGATCTTTTTAAAGAGAGTCTTCTTGAGGATCTTCTTGGGTCCGGGCGCCGGCGCCGCCTTTTGCCTGAGGTCGACGACAAACTGAGAAGCCTTCGGCTCTCCTTTTTCAAAAGCTGCTTTCTTGATTTTTTTATCAAGCATGAGGATAAGTTTTACATTTCAAATTATAACATAAAATCCCCTTCCCGGCCAACCCTGATCTTTTTTCCACCCCCTCTTGACAAAAGAAGGATAGTTATGATATAATTATTTATTAAGATAAAGCTCTTTAAACAAGGCCAAATACCAGGTTTTTAGCCTTAGTTAGGCTCAAGGCCCGGTATTTGGCTAATCCACAAACACACAAGCGGCAAACACGAAAGGAGGCAGTAAAATGGAGGCGACGGTGGAAAAGAAAGACATGCAGAAGAGGCAGGGCGCGTTCGGGATGAAACCGAGGACAGTGCTGGTCAAGCTTTACGGCCTACAGAACTCGCTCCCCGGGGTCGAGGTAAAGAGGCGCGACCAGAAGCAGATCGAGGCCAAGCACAAGGCGACGGCGGCAGCCATCGGCGTCCAGGCCAAGGCCTACCGCCAGAACACGACGGACTCCGGGCTCCAGATCATCAAGGAGGGCTACGGGAAGGTCACGATTGAGGAGCTCCTTGAGGGCCTCGATGAGCACGGACTGGTATTCACCGGCTGCCATTGCTACCCGAAGTGGGGCAAGAACAAGAACATGCACTACGTGCACGTCCTCGAGTTCAACGAGCTCGGCCGCGAGTACACGGACGGCGAGGGCAACAGGCAGACCTACCGGGCCAAGGCCATGCCCCAGACGGTCGCGAATCTTCTCGACCGCCGCTCCTGGACGATCAACGTCTGGGCCAACCGCAACCAGGACGAGCACGGCTCCTTCCGGCTCGACACCATCAACCTCTCGGAGGACGAGCCGACTTCGGCGAGCCACCAGAAGCTGGCAGTCGACGGCCGCACCTACCGCATGGTCTAAAAAGACCAAAACTATAGCCCCAAGGCATCAACACCTCGGGGCTTTTTTTTATTTGAAAGTTTCTTGTTTCGAATACCAGCTATCCTTGAGGATCTCCCTGAGGCCGGAGATGTTTCCCTGCCCTAAGATTTCCTTGGAATCGATCTGCGAGAGGTTGACCCATTCCGGGACCGGCAGGCCTTGACGGAGCTCGAAAAGATTGGAGAGGAAGGTGGTGGCGTAAGCGCCCTTGGGCAAAGCGAAGTTGATCACCACTCCCCCGTCGAAGATCTTATAATCCAGGCCGGAGAGAAAGATCCGTCCGGGCACCAATCTCTTCTTCAGCTGGATGAACCTGAAAGGCTGCAAGAATTTCTTAAAACAGACAGTGTTATCCTCGACCAGATAATTCTTATAGACCAGATAATCTTCCACGTCATTGCTCAGGAGGGTCGGGAATTTTTCTCCGACGCAGCCCTTGGCCTTGGAGTAATCGGAAAGATATTTATTGAACAGCCAGCTCGAATAAGCATAGACCCAGAG
>JAKAJF010000033.1 GCA_021813875.1 bacterium
GGCCTGGATATTCTGGTTGACCAAGGAGGCCACTCCGACCATGCCGAGAGAGATGATAAAGATGGAGACCACCACCTCCATGATGGTGAATCCGGCCTGATTTTTAAGTTTTTGATCAATTGACATCGATGAGGCCTAAAAAATTAACCGTCACATCCTTGGTCGAGCCAGACTCGTCGGTCAGAGTGATGGTCGCCGAGGTGCTGGTCGAATTGTTGATATCGGTCTGCGGATCCGGAGGGATGAAAGTGATGTTACAGACGGAGACGTCCACCCCGAAACAGTTGAGATTCTTGATGGTGACGCCGGAAGGAAGATTGACCTGGCCGGAAGCTTCGCCGGTCTGGAAGGCATTGTCGCCGTTCAAGTCGGCGAAGATGGTGTAATGGTCGTTAGTTCCGGTCTCAAGGTGGATCCCCCAGCCTCCGGCAGGCATGGTCCCGTTCAGCTGCAAAAGCCCGAGGCTATCGTTCTGGGCGAGCCTCAAGTCGCTGGCCAGCTTTTGGGACGCTTCCTGGATCTGGGAGCGCTTGCTGGTGGAATGGTAGTTAGTCAGGAAAGCGGCCGAGATCGAAACGATGATCAGGATGCTGACCACCAGCTCGATCATGGTGAAGCCTTGCTGGAGCCTGGTTTTATCCGAAGTTTCCATATCTATAAAATACCTTAAAAATAAAAAATTTTCCAGCCATTTACAAAATAAAAATACCCCTTTCCGAGGGGTATTTTTGTTGCCTACCTGGTCTCTTTCCAGATCGGCAATTTGGCCCTGATATTGATGCTCTTGGTGACCGAGGCGTAATAGCCGTCATTATCGGTCACTTTCAAAGTGACGGTCTGGGGGCCGTCGGTCGTAAATTTGATAAGGGTAGAAGAAGCGGTCGGAGCGACGATCGTGGCGTTGGGCGCCGTCCAGAGCCAGGCGCAGGAACCCGTGCCGCAGGGCACGGCCGTGGAAGGGGCGGCGGCCAGATATATTTTGGAGTTATCGGTAAATCTTATGCTCTGGCCCTTGCTGGGATTGGCCGGGAGCCAGGTAAAATCCGGATTGGGCATCTCATGCTTATAGGTGGTGAAGGTGGGGACATTAGCGTCGTCATTATCCGTATCGGGAGTGGTCGCGTAGCTGGCCCAGGGAGAGACGGCGCCTTGATCGTCCCAGACCCGGACCTTCCAATAATAGGGGGTGCCGTAATTCAAGACGCTTTGATCCAACAGGTATTGATTGGCGCTCCCGGCCACTTTGCCGGTAGAGACTACGGCCGAGCTGAAGTCGCTATTCTTGCTGACAATCAATTCATAAGCGGCCTGGACGCAGGCGCCAGGATTATTGACCGGGTCGCAATCCGGATCGTTGAATTGCCAGCGCGGGAAGGCCCGCAGGGCGCCTAAGGAAGCGGCCTGAGCAAAGCTCCAGTTAGGGGCGGTCAGGCCCTGGGCCGCGGGCGGATTGTTGCCGGCCGTAAAGACGACTTTATAGCTCGGCAAGGCGGTAGTGGCATTATCGCCGCCGCAGGCGGTATCCGTAAAGCCGTTATTATCGACGTCGCAATCTTTAGAGTTGAAGCTGATCCAGCCGGCGCCGGCGCCGGTATCGTTGGCGTTCCAGGCCCAGCCGAAAAAATCACCGCTCGTGCCGTCGATGGAGACGCCGTAGGGCTGGGCGGCCGTTATCTGGTTGCAGGTCTGTGAAGCGGTGCAGGTCTGAGGCGTGCCGGCACAGACGGAACCGCCAGAAAGCGGACAATTATAAATGGTGACACCAGACAAAGTGACATAACCGGAACTACCATCACTACTTTTAAAGTATAATTTATTGCTCCCATCTCCATAGGCTTCATTAAAAGCGCCGCTGACTGTGGCGTTAAAAGCGCCGCTGACTGTGGCTCCCGACAAAGTCAAATAGCCATGATTAAAGTATAATTTATTGCTCCCATCTCCGTAGACTTCATCAGGGATATATTGGCCGAAGGTATAGGTGCCGCTGACTGTGGCTCCCGACAAAATCAAATAGCCATTATAGATGCCGCTATCGAAATACAACTTATTACTTCCATTTCCATGAGCATCGCTTAACCTACTGCCGTAAGGATTCTTAAAATCTCCCGAAATGGAAATGGACGGCGTAGAAGGGTTACAATTAGCCGTCTGCGTACAAGCGGCGTCGCAAGTCGCCTGATCGGCGTAGACGGAGCCGCCGGACGGGCATTGGTACTGGGCCTGGGTCGAACCGGCCAAATTGATCCAGCCGTCCGCGCCCAAAGAAAGGATCTTCGCCCAGCCGGAAACCTGGCCGGTGGCCTTGTCATAACTGGCCGAATTATTGGGAGTCATCGGATAAGGGCCGGCGGGGGCGAAGTCGATCCAGCCGAAGTTGGAGCTCCAGGCGTACCCTGAGAAAGCGCCGGTCGAAGTATCGATGTTGACGCCATAGTCGACGACCGTGCCGGAGGTCGGGCAGCCGGCCGGGGCCGGGGCCGGCGTCTCCCCACCTCCTTCAAAGATGCCGTTGCCATTGATGTCACAGTCCTTGGAGTTAAAGCTGATCCAGCCGATATTGGGGCTCCAGGCGAACCCTTTGACGTTCTGGCCGGTGCCGGCGAAGGCCTCCTGCCGCCATTCAAGTTTCAAGGCCAACAAGACGGAGGACAACCCCGAAACCAAAACGATGAGCAGAAAGATGATCAGCCGGTCCTTGAGGACGGAGCGCGGATTTTCCAGGCTATAAATTCTCATTTTTTTATTTAGCCTCTTTCCAGGTCGGTAAAGAGGGGCAAGGATTGAGCGGCCCGACCACATTCGAGGTTATGCCGGCCGTCTGGGCGATGATCTTATACGAATAGGAAGAACCCGAAGCGATGTCGGTGTCGGTGTAATTGAGCTGGGTCGCGGGGAGATTGGTCTGCAAGGCTGCCCAGGCCTGATTGTCGACCTTGCGCCAGATATCATAGGAGCTGACGCCGGTACCGCTCTGGGTCCAGGTCAGGTCGACGCTGTCGCAGTTCATGAGCGGACTGCCGTTCAAGGCCGGCGGACAATAGCCGGTGGCATAGGCCGCTCCCAGGAGCGGATTCCAGGCGGAGTTACCGCCGGAATTGACCGCCCGCGCCTGGAAATAATAAGTGGTACTCGGCGAAAGGATGTTGGTGCAGGAAGTGATGTTCGCCCCCACGCCGCAGAAAGGCGTCCAAGTCAACTTGTCGAGGCTATCTTGGACCTCGAAACCGGTCTCATCGCAAGAGTTGTCACTCCAATTGACGGTCACGTTCTTGCAGCTATCAGGAATCTCTTGGATGGCGCCCATGGTCGGAGCCGCCGGGGCCGAAGCAGCCATGGTGAAAGTATCACTGGCCCAGGGCGTCCAATAGCAATTGCCGGAAACCGTGGCCTTGACCCGGATCCGCCAATAATAAGTGCCCAGAGGCAGGGAGAAGGGGTAAGAAGTGGCCGTCGAGACTTGAAGCTGGTCCACTTCCGGAGAAGAAAAGTCGCTATTATCATCGATCTGCAAGTCATAAGCCTGTTCCGGGTAGGTTCCGGAAACCGTCCAGTTGACAGTGCCCGTCGCCTGTCCGCAATTGGCCGTGTAGCTAGGCGCCCCCGTGCAGACGGTAGTGTTCGAATTGATCGGCGTAGGACTGTTGAAAGAACATACCGAAGTCACGGAGACCTGGTCCGAAGCCGTCGTGACCGGCACGCCGTAATTATTGCAGGTCAGGCCGTAAGTATATGAACCCGGAACCGGAGCCGTCTGTATTTCCGAGCCGCTCGGGACCGCCTTGGCTCCGGACCAATTGCCGGAAGCCGTGCACGAGGAGGAATTGGTGGTCGTCCAGCTCATGGTCATGGGGTCGCCGTCGGCGACAGTGACCGGCCCGTCGGAAGAATTGATCTTCAGGTCGACGGTCGGAGGCGGGGCAATGGTGAAAGAATTATTGGCCCAGGCCGTATAATAACAAACTGTCGGGGTATGGGAATAAGCCAAGACCCTCCAATAATAAGTGCCGTCGGGAAAATTGGAGAAGCCCTGACTTTTAACGGCCCCGCTATAGCCGCCATAAATGTCCACGAGCGGAGAAGAAAAATCACTGTTGTCATCGATCTGCAGACGAAAGCCGGTTTCCGGCCTGCCTGCCGTCCCCCATTGAACAGTGACGCTCGACCCGCCGGACGCCCAGGTATAAGAAGCCGAGGTGGAAGTGATTATGGTCTGAGTGGACGGATTGGTATTGGGCGGAGTAGCGATAGTAAAGGAGTCGCTGGCGTAAGGCGTCCAATAATTGGTGCCCGAGGCGGTTGACCTGACCCGGACCCGCCAGTAATAAGTCCCGGGAGCCAAGCCGTAAAAGGTGTAATTGGTGGCCGTCCCCACGACGACGCTACTATCGATCAGAATCACCGAGAAAGCGCTGTCCGAGCTTATCTGCACCTGGTAAGCGTTCTCGGCCACTCCCGAGACGGACCAGAAGACCTGAGCCTGATAAGTAGTGCCATTAAAAATATCGATATAATTGACTACGTTGCCGCAGGCGGTCGAGGCGGTGCAGACCTGGGTATTGGCGCCGACCGGCTGGGCCTTGGCCGCCGGAGCCGAAAGCAGGAAGAGTGCCGGCAAAACCAGGAGGAGGATTTTTTTTCTTAGATTCATCTTAGTAAAGCTTGTATATATTGCATTAGGTTGCCTTTTAAAATAACGGTCAGAAGGACGCCCAGGCCGATCCAGAGAGAAAAAGGCAGGCTCCGGTAGACATGGATGGTGTCGCGGCCTTTCTGCGCGAAAAATTTCTTGATCTTTTCCACCTGTTCCTCTTCCAGACCCTCGGCTCCCAGAGCTCCTAAGCTATCCAACAGCTCCGGCTCATTCTTTATCTCTTCAGAGAGGTTCTCCCTGGCCGACAGGCGGGCGATCGCTATCTCTTCCTTTGAATAGATGTTCAGATAAAGGGAGATTATCTTTTCGACGGACCAGAAAAGGAAGAAGTAGATGAGAAAATTCTTCCAGCTGAAAGAGCTTTTAAGGATCAAGACAGAGAGGACGTTGAACAGGACCACGAACAGGAGGGTCTTCTTCAAGAAATCGGACCAGCTGAAATTTTTGAAAAGATGGAACTTCTCTTTTTCTCTCAAGAAATAAGGGATCTTTAAAAAGAGGAAGAATAGGGATTTCAAAAACAAGAAAGTCAGGAAAGGTATAAAGATGTTTAACAGGAGGGCAAAGCCGGGAAAGATGGGCAGGTAATTCTTATAATAATAATGGAGGGGCAGGAGAAAGACATAAAGGGCGAAAAGTTTGGCATCGCCGGCCGGCCAAGAGCCCAGTGACCATAAGAGGAAGCCGACGGCCAGGGCGGAAAAAAAATTCAGCGAGACCAGGCCCAAATAGACGGGGTCCAGCCCGACGAAAATGAGGAAGGCCGAATCCAGGATCAACCCCGAAAGAAGACCCAGAGCCAGCCATTTATTCTTGATCTTCTTCGTCTTCAGGTCTTCCAAGGTTACAAGCCCCCCCACGGCCGTCAAAATTGCCAAAGAAAAAAAATTATAGGGCATTAAAATTCTTTTTTGATCCAGCTTTTGAATATCTTGACGTTCTCTTTATCTTTAAGTTTTTCAAAGAGATATTCCATGATGCCCATATTCACCTTACATAAGAAATTATTTGGCATCTGGGCGAAGATGCTGCCGGAAATGGCGTAATTATGGAGGGGGCAGACGCCGCAATAAGGCTTGAAGGCGCAATTCGTGCAGGCGGGAAGGTTTTCCAGGGTGGAAGCGTAAGCCAGCGTCTTGACCGTCTCATGCCCGACGATTTTCCCGTATTCATCCTCTTCCACGTGGCCCAGCTTGGCAATTTCGTCGCCCATCTCGGCGAGCATCCGGCCTTCGTCACAGGTATAAACGCTGCCGTCGTGGTTATAGGCCAGCTGGCCGATGCCGGCGCCGCAAGGAGAACGGAGTTCGAAATAATTAGGGTCGGTGCCGGTCAAGATCTTCTTCAAGATGATGACCGCCGTCCGCTCATAGAAAAGCTTGCCCTTCTTGTTGAGAGCGATGACGTGATCGAGAGCTTTCTTGAAGAAAGCGACATATTCTTCCGGAGCATAACCGATCTTGTCCCAGGCTTTCTGGGCGATGCCGAGCGGCGTCAGAGGCTTCAGGTGCACCGCCCCGAAACCCTGCTTAAGATACTCTTTGATTATTCCCTCGGGATCGGCCAGGGAAAACTTGGTCACCGTGCAAAGCGCGTTCAGCCTCATCCGCTTGGAGGGCGGCAATTCCCCGTATTTCCGGTTAAGCTTCTTCACCCGGTCGGCGATGACTTCGTAACTGTTGCCTTCGGTATAGATGCGGTTCCGATTCTGCACCTCTTTAGGGCCGTCCAAGGAAGTGCAGATGCCAACCTTGCGCCCCAAAAGAAAGTCTATCTTCTCTTCATCTAAGAGGCTGAAGTTGGAGATCAGGGAAATTTCCAGATCTTTCTTTTCGGTCTTATTGAGTTCTAAGGCATATTCAGTGATAAATTTCAAAACCTCGAAATTTAGCAAGGGTTCACCGCCCTGGAATTCGATGCTGATGTGCTTGGAGGGAGATTGGAAGATCAGATCCACCGTCTGCTTGGCGGTATTGATGTCCATGTCGGTCCCCTTCTCTTTTTTGGCCAAGGGCGAACTGGCTTGGCAATAGACGCAGTTGTAATTGCAGCGGGGCGTCAGGACGATGATATGCAAAGATGGGCCCTGCTCCAAAAAAGCGTTCCTGGTCCTGATCTTGGCGGCCAGCCTGCCTTCGTCCAACCCCTCCTTCAAGAATCCCTTCTCGGCCAATTCTTTATGCTTCTTCGTCTTCTTCGCGAGGCCTCCCTCGAGCAGGTTCTCGAATTCCTCCGGAGAGAGGAAAGCATAGTCGCCCGCATTATTGGTCAATAAAAAATCTTCCCCCAATTTCTTGAACCGGAAGAAGGCTAAATTCTTCAGATTGTGATATTTATTTTCCATAGCTCAAGCCCAGGACGTAATTAGCGAATTCTTCCCGAATGACAGGCTCCAAGGACGCCTCGCAATCGGAAATGACGACCTTCATCTTCTTGCCATCCGTCTTTTCGAGTTCGAAAGAGGCGGTTTCGGAAAAATCCCGGATGGCGGCCTCGATGGCTTCCGGACGGTAAAAATCCAGGCTGAAGATGATTTCTTTCTTATTTTTTCTTCTTTTTTCCATGTTTTTTTTCTCTATTTTCTTCCCAAGGAACGGCTATCCCGAGAGGATCTTCCTCGTAGCTGCCCGAGGCGTCGATCTCCACCCTTAAAAATTCTTCGCCTTCCTCCGCGGCTTCGGGATTGGCGGAGAAGAGCGCCTTGCCGACGATCAATTCGGTAATTTTCTTGTTATTTTTGAAGATTTCTTCTCTTAAGGCCTGATTCAGAAGTTCGTTATGAAAATCACCGGCCAGATCCTCCAGCCTGGCGCCTTTTTTCTTGGGTCTGATGGTGACCTCGATCCTTTTATGAAGGTCACCCTCCAAAAAAAGATAGGCCCGATCGATAAAGACGTAGCAGGCGGCATAAATGGCGGCCAACGAATAAAGCTGGGGGTTGATATTCAAAACCAGCTCCTGATTGTTAGTTTTTTTGCTTTTCATATATCTCTATTATAAGAGAATCGGCAGAACCTGTCTAATCAGCCCCACCATTTGAGGGTCTCTTTTGCGGGAGCGATGCCAACCTCGCCAAATTTTTCCAGATAAGATTTCCAGACGCCGTTGCAAAAATTCTTCAGGTAACAGTTGAAACAGGCTTCGGTATGCGCTTTTTCCTTCTGGATCATCCTGACTCGGGGATGCGGCTCTCCCTTGCTTCCGCGCAAGTAAGCATTTTCTTTGAATTCGATCGCTTCCAAGATCTCTCTTTTTTCCAGGAAGCAGAGAGGCAGGCTGCAATAATGATTGTCGATCGCTAAGCCGGACCTGTTGGCGAGCCTGATCCCTTTCTTCAGGAAGGGATGGATCTGCCGGTATTCCGGCAAGAGGTAGATATTTTTCCCCGCGTTGCCGAACGGCTGGACGACCGCCAAAGAGATGAGCCCGACCCCGGGGAATTCTTCCTTCACGAAGGCCACGAACCGCGGGAATAACTCATAGTTCCATTCATTGATGACGATATTGATGGTAGTCTCGATGCCGGCGGCCAAGAGATGTTTGACTCCGGCGCGGGCGAGCTCGAAAGAACCGGGGAGCCGAGTAAGCTTTTCGTGGATGGCCTTTGTGGGAGCGTGGAAGGCGACGAAGGCATTGTCGAGACCGGCCTCTTTCAGGCGCCGGGCATAGTCTGCGCCGATCAAGGTGGCGTTCGTCTGGATCTGCACCCTTTTGATGCCCGCCTCCTTGGCGTAAGAGACCAGTCCGAGCAAATCCTTCCCCCAGACCGCCGGCTCGCCACCGGAAAAAGACAATTCGCGCTCCGGCTCTTTGGCGAAGTTTCTTATCCTTCTCTTAGCCTCGGACAAGGAAAGCTTTTTGAAATTTTTGGTGTTCTCCCGGGTGACGTTGCAGAAAAGACAGTTCTCGTTACATTCCGGCCCCAGGCGCAAGATATTATTTATGTGATTTTCTTCTTTCATAATTGATCAGATAATCAGAGACGTAGTCCCTGTTTTTAATTACCGGCTCGATCCTTTCTTCTGGATACAAAGCAAGGTAACCTTTCCAGATGCCCATGCAATACTCCCGGAAAAGGCAGATCTTGCAAGCCTCGACC
>JAKAJF010000034.1 GCA_021813875.1 bacterium
CCGATCTCAGCTCATCTTTTTTTTCCGAGAGGGAGAAGATTGAGAAAGAAGGGGTGATATTATGCCCCGCCTCCTGGAATTTTTTTATCTTTTTCAGGGCGGCCGGATCGATGCTCTGGCCCTTGGTCGGAATGACCAGATTGACACCCGGCAGGACCTTCAAGGCGTAGGCGAACATCCGGAAGATGTTCTTGTGGAGGAAGATGTCGCCGTGGCCGGAGAAGATGATCTCTCTGCTCTTCCAATCTTTGACCAGGTCGATGGTCTTCCGGAAATCTTTGAGAGACATGAAGCCGAACCTATCCCTCTTCAGCCTTTCGCAGGTGAGGCATTTAAGGTTGCAGTGGTTGGTAATCTCGATTTCCGGGCCATCGACCAGATTGGCCTCAAGTTCAAAATCTTTCATATTTAAGAAAATTTAGCGACGGGCTCCAAGAGATCGGTCAGCTCCTGTACCGATCCTTCTTTGAGGAGCCGGCGCATCAAAATCCGCGAATTTTCTTCCAGGAGGCCGGGCTTATGCCCTTCCAATAGTTGATCGAGGCCGATCGAACCGATCCGGCCCACGTAGGAAGCCCGGTCCACCTCCTTCCGCAGGCCGGGGCTGACGAGCGCCGACTGTTTGAACAGCCAGGAAATGGTGCGAAAATCCGCAAAGACCCGGCCGTCCCAATCGATCACGTATTCATTGAGCCCGGAATAGTCCATCTCAAAGGTACATTTATGGAGCGCGTATTCTTCCTTCCGGGATTCTTTCCGCATCAGGCCGACCAGGCTTCTCAATTTTTCCAGAGAGGGTCCGTCCCAGCCCATGGAGATGCTGCAGAGCGGGAGAAGGGTGAAGTTTCTGACCCCCCAATCGCGGGCCTCTTTTATGAAGGCCGGATACCTGTCCAAGTATTGCGGAGCGATGACCAGATTGACGGTGAGGAGGGAAAGGTCTTCGCCCTTGAGGACCTCGGCCAGTCTCCCGGTCTTGGCCCCGGAAGCGTGATCAAGGGTGAGGAAGGTCCGGACTTCATGCTCGTTCAGGAAAAGGAGCTTTTTTTTGTCGAGCAGCAGCCCGTTGGTGCCGAGGCTATAGTCGAGATCGAGCTTTCGGGTCTCGGAGAGGAAATATTTGATATTTTCGAATTCCAAGAGCGGCTCGCCGCCGAAAAAATTGATGGAAAATTTTTCGAAGAAAGAACGGTTCTCTCTGATGAAGCGGATGGTCAGGTCCATGACCTCCTTGCTCATAGACCTTTCTTCGAACCGCAGGGGGCAATAGTCGCAACGGAGATTGCACCTTTTAGTCATAATCAGTTCGAACAAGATATGCGGCGGACGTATTTGGGGCATGCTTTTATTAAATCACGGCCGGCCAAAGTTGGCAATTTGCCGGTTTGTTGCTTAAAAGCGGCCAGTGAGCTATAATTCCTATATATTTTTTGGGCCAAAATATGAAAAAAGCCGATATAAAAGTGGGTTTCAGCTGCAACAACAGGTGCCTTTTCTGCGTCCAGGGCGATAAGCGTTTCCAGGTCGTAGACAAGACCGACGAGGAGGTTAAGGGAAATATCAGGAAGGCCAGATCGAGCTGCGACATCGTCACTTTTACCGGCGGCGAGCCGACCCTGAGGAAAGGATTGGTGGATTTTATCAGGCTGGCCGCCGAGCTGAGATTCAAGACCATCCAGATCCAGACCAACGGCAGGATGTTCGCTTACCTTGATTATTGCAAAAGTTTGATCGCGGCCGGAGCTAACGAATTTTCCCCGGCCCTGCATGGCCACGTTCCGGAGCTCCACGACTACCTGACCAACGCTCCCGGCAGCTTCAGGCAGGTGGTGGCCGGGATCAAGAATCTCAAATCCCTGGGCCAGAGAGTCATCACCAACACGGTCATCACCAAACCCAATTACCGCCATTTGCCGGAGATCGCCCGCCTGCTTTCGGGCCTGAAGGTCGATCAATTCCAGTTCGCTTTCGTGCATGCCACCGGTTCGGCCCGGAAGAATTTCGATTCCATCGTGCCCAGGAAGACCCTGGTCGAGCCGTACTTGAAAGAGGCGCTGGCCGTAGGGATCAAGAACGGGATCAGCGTGATGGCGGAAGCCATGCCTTTCTGTTTCATGGCGGGGTTCGAGGATCAGGTCTCGGAACGGATCATGCCCGAAATGGCCATCTTCGACGAGCACGGGCATCTGCCTGATTTTAAGAAATCCCGGCTGGCGGAAGGCAAGGCCAAGGGGTCGGCCTGTCGGAAATGTAAATATGACGCGGTCTGCGAAGGCCCCTGGAAAGAATACCCCGAAAGATACGGCTGGTCGGAATTTGAACCGATAACCGTTTAAGATATGGAAGAGATCATCCTCATGACCGGCTATCGATGCAATCTGCGCTGTCCTTATTGCCCCCTGGAGAAGGACGGGCCGACGATGGCCGACGCTGCCGCTCTGCGGGCGCTCGACCTGTTTCTGGACGACCGGGGGCGGAAGAAGGTGAGGTTCTTCGGCGGCGAGACCCTTTTGAATTTTGAGCTGGTCCGAAGATGCGTCCGCCACGCCGGCAAGGGGCCCCGATATGAGATAAATACCAACAGTTATCTCTTGGATCGGGACAAGCTCGGCTTTTTGAAAAAATATGATTTCGAACTGATCATCAGCTTTGATTTTTTAAATAAGAAGAATCTGGCCGTCTTCAAGCTTTTGAAAGAAGAGAAAGTCCTGGACAAGGCCACCTTTACCCTGGTGGCGGCCCCGGAGACGGTCGACGATCTGGAGAAAAATTTTTCAGCCTTGATCGGACGGGGCGCTAAAAAGATCCATATCCTGCCCGTCTTTTATACTAAGATCTGGCCGGCCGGAAAGATCAAGAGGTTAGAAGAGGCGGTCCTTAAGATCGCCGCCGGTTACCGGGCCGGCCGTTATTTCCTGGAAGGCGTCGTCGACTTGGAGGATGAGCTTCGTAAGCGGCGCGCCTCTCCCCGCAAGAACCTATTCATCGATACCGACGGGAGCATCTTCTACGATGACCTGGTCCTCTTGCTGCCCCGGCGGGAAAGAGGTAGGTTTAAAGCGGGCGACATCGGCCGGATCGGAAATTTTTCGGAGATCTCTGGAGAAAAGAAGCTTGAGCTGGAAGGATTCTTTCCGACAAAAGCCATGCTCAACAAGGAAAGGATCAAGTCGGCCGTCAGAGAAGCCAATCAAATAATCGAGAAAAAAAATGCGGGCCAAAATAATCAATCTGGGCAAAAGATGCAATAATAATTGCTTCTTCTGCTTTAACCGGGGCAAAGAATTTGAAGAAGATTTTAAGAAGCTTTCCGGGGAAATTTCCAAGGGGCGGCGCCAGGGCTGCGAGCAGATCATCTTTTCCGGCCAGGAGCCGACCCTCTACGGAAAGCTGGAGGAGCTGGTGATCTTGGCCAGAAACGCCGGTTATAAAGCCATCCAGATCGTCTCGAACGCCCGGATGTTCTTTTATAAGGATTTTGCCGAGAGAATTATAGATGCCGGGATGACCGAATTGCTGGCGCCCCTCCATTCGCATCAGGAAAGGACCCATGACCGGACGACCGGCGTGAGCGGGAGCTTTGCGCAGGCCGTCGGCGGCCTCTTGAATGTGCGAGAGTTGTCGGAAAGCCGGTTCCCTTATAAAGGGGTGAGCGTCAGTCTCGGCACGGTGGTCACCCGAGAAAACGTGGAAGAGCTTGCTTCGATAGTCAGATTCTGTCAGAAATTAAAGATAAAGCAGCTTTTTTTCATCAAAGAAAATTTTTTAAAAGAAGAGATAGCTGCTCCGGTATTCTTGAAGCATCTTAAGGAAGCTTCGGAAGCGGCCCGGAAGGCTGGCTTGAGACTTTTTACTTCGGGCTACGGCCGCGAGGAATTAGGAAAGCTCGCCGAGATCAGGTATGAGGATCGGATAGCCGGCGGCAAGGTGATCAAACCCCTATGAAACAAAAAAGGATCGAAATGTACCTGACCTGGAAATGCACCAATGATTGCCTGTTCTGTATCGAGTACGAAAGGAAGAAGAGATTCTGGGACAAAAAGATCTCTTTGGAAACGGTGGAGAATCTATTGAAGAAAGAAGCGGCCGGTGGAGCCAATCATGTCACTTTCCTGGGCGGCGAGCCGACCCTCCATCCGGAGTTCCTAAAGATCTTGGCGTCCGCCAGGGATTTAGGCTTCAAGACTTCGATCACGACCAATGGCGTCCTGTTCAGCTCGGAAGAGTATGCCCGCAAAGCCTCCCAGCTTTTGGATGAGATCGTCGTGTCCGTGCACGGCCATGACAAGATTACCCATGAGGCCAATACCCAGAGACAGGGAAGCTTCGGCATCCTCCTCAAGGCCTTAGGCAATATTTCCAAATATTTCGAAGACAAGAGGACGAACACGGTCATTTCCAGGTTTAATTATAGGTCTTTGGCCGGGATCGTCCGCTTGGCGGACCGGTTCGGCATAAAGAAGATGACTTTATCCGCCCTCGAACCGCCGGCGGAAAAGGATTTTTCCAAAGCCAGGCTCGCTCGGATCGCCGCGGCTGTGCCGCCTTTGGCCGAGGTCGGGCCGCATCTCTTCCGGGCGATCGAGCTGGCCGAAGCCCGCGGCATCCACTTGAGGGTGGCGGACATCCCGTTCTGTGAATTGAAGGATTATTATCTCAAGGCCTCCGACCTTTTTTATACCAACAGGATAAAGATCAGCTCCAACAACCGGAGGCTGGATAGGAGGTTCGTGGCGCCCCGGCGGCGAGCTAAAGTGAAAAAATGCGCCGGTTGCCCCTTCGATAAGCTCTGTTCCGGCTACCTCGAGGGCTATTTAAAAATATTCCCCCATGAAAACTAAAAAACAAACAAAAGAAGCGGCTGCCACCGAGAAGAGATTCCATCTGATAATAACCAATAATTGCAACAACAATTGCGTCTTTTGCCTGGCGGCCGAAGAGATGAGGCAGCGGCCGGGCCATCGGCCCTTCGCGGAGATTGAGAAGGAGCTGGTCAAGGGATTGGAGGAGGGAGCTTCGCGGCTGATCCTCTCCGGCGGCGAGGCCTCCATCCACCCGGATTTTTTGAGGATTATCCGGAAGGCCAAGGAGATGGGTTATGCCAAGGTCCAGACCATTTCCAACGGCAGGATGTATGCCTATGAGAGATTCCTCGAGAAGGTCATTGAGGCGGGCTTGGACGAGATTACTTTTTCCTTGCATGGCGACAGCGCCAGGCTCCATGACGCCCAGGTTGGAGTCCCGGGGGCTTTTTATCAGGCGGTCAGGGGCCTCAAGAACGCGGTCGGGTCCGGGCGCCTGATCGTGAACGTAGATATCGTCATCAATAAGAAGAATTATGGAAGAATCGACAAAATCATAAATTTTTTCAAGAGATTCAATATCTATGAATTCGATCTGCTCCAATTCGTCCCCTTCGGCAACGCCTGGAAGAACAGGAAGGAGATATTTTATGATCTGGATAGCCATAGTTTGAAACATCTCGAGCGGGCCTTCAAGATTTCCCGACAGCCGGAGATGTTCATCTGGACCAACCGTCTGCCAGCGCCTTATCTGGAAGGCTTTGAGGAATTGATACAGCACCCGATCAAGCTCAAAGATGAGATCACGGGCCGGCTGGAAGAGTTCGAGGAGTGGATCAAAAGCGGGAAGAGATTCGGCTGCTGGCAGGAGCGGTGCGAATGGTGTTTCATCAAAGATTTCTGCCGGGACCTGGACCTCTTGCTGTCCGAGAAAAAGATAGCGTCCTTGCCCGGTCCGGCCTGTCTGCCGGCCGGCCAGAAGAAGGAGAAGACTTTTTCTTTCCGGGAGGGCGCGGATATTTTCGCTTTCGCCGATTTCTATATCGAGAACCGATATTTCGTGAAGAGCCTGCGGTGCCGGGACTGCGAATACGCCGGCAGCTGCCGCGGCGCTTCCATAAACTTAATCAAAGAAAAAGGCTTCAAGATCCTGAAGCCCATCAAAAAGAATGGCTAGCCTGGCTTACATACAAATATCCCGGATCTGCAATCAGAATTGCCTCTTCTGTTCCAATCCGGCCAACGGCAAGCTCATATCTTTCGAGAAGGCGAAAAAGATCGTCGACCAATACGCCGAGGAAGGTTATGAAGGCATCATCTGGACCGGCGGCGAGCCGACCCTTTACCCCCGCCTGGCGGAACTGATCGGCTATGCCTCCGGAAGGGGATTGCCTTCCCGCGTCATCACCAACGGGCAGAAATTCGCCGACCTTTCCTTCCTGGAAGAGCTGATAGGAGGCGGCCTCAAACATATCCACCTGTCCCTTTATTCTTATAAGCCCAAGATCCAGAATTATCTCAGCCAGAACAAGGATTCTTTCGCCAATATCAAAAAGGCTTTGGATAATCTGAAGGGCGCTCCCGTGACCGTGAATATCAATACGGCTATCAACAAGCTTAATGCCGACCACTTGAGCGGTACGGTCGGTTGGATTTTGGAAAATTACCCCGCTATCGATCATTTCGTCTGGAACAATCTCGATCCTTTGATGATGAAGACTCCGGATCGGAAACTCATCCCCCGTCTGGGCGATTTTGAAGTCGAACTTTGGCGGTCCGCTCGGCTCCTTAAGAGCCGGGGCAAGACTTTCCGGATCGAGAGGGTGCCTCTTTGCTATATGGACGGCTTTGAAGAGGCTTCGACCGAAACCAGGAAGATCGTCAAGAATGAGGGGCGGGCCGTCTACTTTCTCGATGAAAAAGGCTTCTTCAAACAGACGGATTGGTACGAGGGGGGAAAGAGCTCCAGATGCTCGGCCTGCCGCCTGAACGGGATCTGCAACGGCTTATATGAGATGGGCAATTTTTACGACGAAGAAGAGCTCTATCCCGTATTCGTCGAAAAAGAAAAAATCATCCGAAAAATTTTAGATGAAAACTAAGAAATTAGACATCGTAATCATCGGCGCCGGCGCTCAGGGCCGCAAGTACATAGAGGCCTTGTCAGGCCTGCCTCCGGCCAGGATCAAAGCCGTCTGCGTGAAGACGGGGGAGCGTGCCCGGGAGATCAGGAAGGGATATAAAATAAGAACCTCCGTCGATTATAAGAAAATGTTGGGGAGGGAAAGGGCTGATCTCGTCATCATAAGTACTGACGTTCTGAGCCAATTCGCCATCGCGGAACATGTCCTTATCCATACGGACGCCGCCGTCCTGATAGAAAAACCGGTCTCATACTCGGTCGAAAGCCTCTTTCGGCTCTTCAAGCTGGCCGAAAAGCGGGGGCGCAATCTTTTTTGGAACAACCAGGAGAAATTTTCCGGCTTCGCTTACGGGAGTAGATCTTCAAAAGTGAAGGAGATCATCATCCATAAGGATTATATCTTGAGAGAGAGGAATCTGTCCGTCCACATCGAGAATCTCCAATCCATCCTGGAACATGTCTTTTCTTATTTCGAGTTCGATTTCGCCAAGCTTAAGATCATTTCCAAAAGATTCATCCCCTTCGAGCATTTTTACCTGAAGCTCCGCCAGGGCGGCCGGAACTTTGAAATAAGCTTGGTGCCGGGCGACGAAGACAGGCTGCGCCTGTCGGCCGGGGGGAAGACCCAGGAAGTCTTGGACGAGGGCGATGCTTTTAAAAATTTTCTGGCCCGGGTCTTGGAGGCCGCGGGCGCGGGCGACCGCTCCTTTTTCAAACGCCGGGGGAAGGCCTATCTCGAGCAGGCCGGCCTGCTCGAGGAGATCTTCTTCGATTTAGAAGAAGCGACCATCATCAGGCCCAATTTTGAATGTAACGAGCGATGCCTCTTCTGTAATTCTCCCGAAGGCGGACGGGTCCGCCCCGAGGTTTTGATAGGAGAGGTTGGCAAGGCGGCCCGGGAGAGCATCAACCATATCGTCTTTTCCGGCGGCGAACCGACTCTTTATCCCGGAATCTTCCAATTGATCGAGGCGGCCCGGGAGCACAAGATAGCCGAGATAGAGATCGCCACCAATGCCGTCGCCTGCGCCGAGGAGGCCTTTTCCCGGAGATTGGCCGCCGCCGGCCTGACTTCGGCCTTCGTCTCCCTCCACGCGCCGGACGCGCGGCTATCGGAGAGGCTGACCGGCCTTCCGGGCTCTTTTTCGAAGACTTTGGCCGGCCTCCGGAATTTGAAGAGGTGCGGGATCCGGATCACCCCCAACGTCGTCATCAACAAGCTCAATTTTAAGCTCCTCAAGAGATATGTTAGATTCCTGCTGAAAGAAGTGGCGCCGTTCGATTATATCTCTTTTTCAGTAGCCATGCCCGGCATGAACGCCCTCAAGAACGGGATGGTACCCCGGTATTCCGAAATAAAGCCTTATCTTCTCGAGGCCTTCGACCTCTGCCGCCAGGAAGGCGTCCCGTTCGTCAATCCTTTCTGCGGCGCCCCCGTCTGCTTCACTCCGGGCTTCGAAGATCTCTCTTTGGAATATAAGACTTTGAAGAATCTTTCTCCGACCCTGAAGAAAGAATTGGAGAAGAACCAGGAAGAGAAGACCAAGGTCGATGCGTGCAAGATCGGCCTTTTCGGGGAGTAGTGCATGGGGATTAGGAAAGGTTACCT
>JAKAJF010000035.1 GCA_021813875.1 bacterium
CAGGCGGCCATGCGTACGCCTCGCAGGGGCTTCTCTTTCAAAAAACGTTTCTTGACCAAATTTAAAACAGGCATGTCCTTCTCTGCCCATTCGATCCTTTTCTTGCCTTGAACGGCTAACTTGATATCTTTGACTTGATGTTTCATAGTAGCAATTTTCAATTTCTAATTTTCAATTTCTAATTTTCAATTTCTAAACAATAATAAATTTCTTAATTTTTATTTAAAGTTGCTGAAATTTTGTTAAATATCAGGGTTAATTCATGAGCCTCTTTCCATAGTCCTCTCAACTTCTCTTTTTCTTCGGGGTTGGATGATGCCAATAATTCTAATCAGTATTTTGTCTCTTGGATTTCTTTTTCTAAATTATATTCCATAATAATTGGAAAATTGTTTAGAAATTGAAAATTGAAAATTAGAAATTTTTTATACTTTCCCCGTAGCTTTCCCCATATCTCTTCTTCAAACTTTTCCAACTAAACTTATGGGTCTGGCCGCCATAACACTCGACCGCGAAGGAGGCCACGGCGCTGGCCAGCCGGGCGGCTTCTTTTATTTCAAGCCCGGCCAGGAGGCCCTTGATCAAGCCGGCCCGGTAAGCGTCTCCGGCTCCGGTCGGATCGACCACTCTTTCGGGCTTGGCGGCCCTGACTTCGAAACGGCCGGTCTTGGTGAAGATTTCCGAGCCCTTTTCGCCCTTGGTTATTATCAATATGTTTACTTTATCAATAATCTCGGCCGTTGCCAACCCTGTCTTTTTCTTGATCAATTCGACTTCATAATCATTGCCGATGAGGATCTCCGCCCCCTCGAGACTGCTCCTGATGGCGGCCGGCTCCAAGGCGCTCAAGGCCTGGCCCGGGTCGAAGATATAGCTGATCTTTTTCTTCTTATAAAGGGCGGCGTACTTTTCCATGTCCTCGTTGTTGCCGGGGGCGATGATGGCCAGCCCCTCCTTCAATAAGCCTCCGTCGAAGCTGCCTCTCGCGACCGCCATGGCGCCGGGATTGAAGCCGGCGATCTGGTTGTCGCTCTTGTCGGTGATGATGAAAGCGGCAGAGGTCAGCTTATCTTTAAGCCTCTTCAACTGCCCCGTTTCGATCCCGTTCTTCTTGAGCCAGGCTTCGTAAGGGGCGAAATCCCGGCCGACGCAGGCGATCAGGGACGGCCTCTCTTTCAGGAGGGCCAAATTATAGGCGATATTGCCGGCCGTACCGCCGAAATTTTCCTTAAGATCCTTGATGACGAAGGAGAGGTTGATGTTATGGATCTTTTCGGGAAGGATATGATCCGCGAAACGGCCGGGGAAATCCATGATGCGGTCGTAGACGAGCGACCCGGAAATCAAGATGTTCTTCATATTATTTTCCGAGCCTCTTCAATTCTTCCTCCAGGGCTTTCCTTTCCAGAGAACCGACGGGATAACTATTGATAAGATCCTTGAGGCTCGGCAGCTTCGTCCCCGGACTTCCGCCGTCTCTTTCTCTTATGACCGAATCGGCGATATTTTCAAAAGCTCGCGAATTTTCATCCTCTTTATAAAAATGGGGTACGCCTTCGGAAATTATTCCCTTGCCGAATTCCTCATCTATCGGGATATCCTCCTCAATCCCTTCCAAGGTCTGGGAGGACAGTTTTAATCTTTCATATAATTCAAAAAGCGTCCTGACCCTATCCCTTTCTTGATGGTTCAATTTCCGGATATTAGCCCCGTTGGTCAAAAATTGGGAAAATTTCAATTTATCGGCGATGCCGCCTCCTAAATTCCGCGTATAATCCAAGAGCCAATTGCCGACCGTCGGCTCCTTCTCTTCATTGCCGATCTTTAATTTTTGAAAGGTCAATTTCTCTTTGTTGTTCAACAAGGCGTCTCGTAAGCTTTTTTTAAACCTATCCCTGTCGCTTAAGATGATAATACTTATCAAGATAGTTCTTACTTTCTGCCATATATCATAATCGGGGATCCTGAAGATCTTTGAAAAATGGTATTGGAACATATCCCGGACATCCGCTTCTTTCATGATGTTCAGCCCCAACCAGGCCAGCCTGATACTGATAAGATAATACTCCTTATATAACTCCGGAAGTTCAGCCTTGAAATTATCCTTATCGATGGATAATTTCAAAGATTTGGCCAAATCATAGCCTTCCTGAAAAGAATCAGATGCTAAGAAATCCTCGGCCTTTTTTTTGACCTTTTCTAAAAATTCTCTCTTTAATAATTGTTCTTTGGTAAAAATCATTTTAAGAAGTCCAATTTACTCCGGGATTAGCTTCTCCCTCCGGGGCCTGATCGGCGGCTCGAGCCCGGTCAGAAGCGGTCTCTCCGGCTCCTTCGGCCGCCGTCGCTCCCTGAGGCCCCGGCTTCGTCTGAGGTCGTGCTTGTGAAAAAAAGTTGTCATCGGCCTCCGCCTTGGCCATATCTTTCTTTTGCTGCCCGTAATCTTTCATCATCGCCAATAATTGTTTCAAGTTGCCATTTTCCGTGGTCCCGTCCTTATTGATCTTTAAGATGTAATCAAGGCTCTTTCCTTCGGCCTCCAACTTATTTATATAATTATCCAACGTGCCGATATCATCCATAAATTTCATCGCGGCATTAGCGTTAAAGCGGTTGTTTTCGATTTCTTTATGGATCCTGGCCGCGTTTTCAGTGACTGTCTGCAATCCCATATTGGAAAAACGGAACTCTCTCCTCGCTTCTCCGGCCCCATCGATAACTTCCGTCTCATAACCATAGCCGAACCTGTTCCTGTCCCTGGTAAACTTTTCGGGGTCGACCTTTCTGGCTTCTGCCCTGGCGGCTTTTTCTTGATCTTTGCGCGAAAGCTGATATAATTTGCCATTTTTAGAACCCATGCTCTCGGCAAACATCCAATGGCCGACGGATTTGGCGATGCTTGAAAACTGGCTTTGATAATTGAAGGCTTCCTGTTCGGCCATTCCCAATTCTCCCATCATCTGTTCTTTGACGAAAGCGTTCAGGCCGTCCTGATTAGTGTCATAAGTCTTGCCTTTGAATTTGCCTTCCTTGCCTTTCTCGGCCATGATGATCTCGTTAGAATGTCCGTTCTTAACCGCTGCCAGAAAAACGGCGGCCGCCATCTCTTTGTCTCCGACGGCTTTGGCGTGCTTCCACATGGCTATCAGATCTTCGGCGTTATCATTATCTCCGATCTTGCCCATCGCTTCCCTGACCATTTTGGTCCTGCCCTGATCAGCGCTGAAAGTATAAGGCACATGAAGATTGGACAACTCCTTCTCCTTCTGCTTTATCTTCTGGTCTTTTTCTTTGATCTGGTTCTCTAAATTATTATAAGCGACCTGGTTAGTCACCTTTCCTTCCTTGTCCTTCAAGGTCTCCAGCTCATCTTCCATTTTTTTCTTTTCTTCTTGCATCTTCTTGATATCTTTTCTGACTCCTCCCGCTTTTATGGTCTCTCCGGCCATCTTAAACCCCTTGCGATACAAAAATCCCCGAGCCATGGCTTCGGTCATGTCTTTCGAAGCGCCCAGCCCCTTCAATAGGCCGGTCACGCCGCCCTCCCTCAGGGCGCTGGCTGATTTCGCCTCGCCCTCGGCCTCTTCTTTCCTGGATTTTTCGGCTAACCCGGCCTTTATGCCTTCCCAGATCTTGGTCGGCCTGACTTCGTAGCCGGTGGAGGCCTTGATCTTGCGAGCGCCCCAGCCGCCCAAATCTCTGCCCAGGTTCAGGCCCTTCTTGCTCCATTTCTCGCCGAAGTTGGCGGCCTTGGCGATGGCGCCGCCCATCTGCTGGGTGACCATCAGGCCGCCCATCAATAATCCCACCACAATCACGAATTTCTGGAATTGATCGCCGCAAAAAAGAGACCCGATGCCGACGCAGAAAGGCTGCCCGGTGGTCTGGCTCAAATTACCCCCGTTATAGAGATAATCGCTGCTGCCGGAAGCGGTCGCTAAGGCCAGCCAGAGGAAGAAGGCCAGGGCCGGCCCGACGATCAGCTGTTTGATAAAATCATTCCAGATCTGGGCCGTGTATTTGCCGATGGCGGGGATGGCGAATCCTAGGAAGACCAAGGGAGATAGAAGGGTATAGATCCAGAGCATGACGATCCTCATCACCAGGACCGCCAACAGGACTGCCACCAGGATGAAGGTCAGGATGGCGGCGATCAAGGCCATGATGATGGCCAAGACGGTCGACCATTGGTTGGCGTCCTTGTCTCCCCAGCTGCCGTTCTGAGAGATGGAGAGCCAGTTATTGACCTGGAAAGCTTCTATGAAATGGCCACCGCCGTTCTTAAAGCTGCTGACGAAGGTGAGCATGATGACCTGGGAAAAATCGATCAATAGGCCGAAGATGGTCTTGGAAAAATTGATCAGGACGGCCATGATTAATAATTTCGGCAGGGTCTTTTTGATGTTATAATCGTCGAGCCTCAGGATCGTCGAAAAAGCGATCAAGAGAAGGATCAGGATGAAAAACATGTTACAGAGGTCCCTGACGATCACCCAGCCCTGGACCACGGTCGGCGCTCCGATGAAGTTATTGTATTGGGCCACCGTGACCAGTACCCAGACCAGGAGCGTCGTCCCTAAGCCGATGGCGGAAACCAGGATGAGGGCGATGGCGCCCACGATAATGGTGACTGCGCCCCCGACCGCTCCCAAGACGCCGTTGCCGGCGGCGCTCAAGGCCGATTCGGTCGAGGTAGCGTCAGCCAAGGCACGCGAGGCCGGCAAGGCCAGAAAAAAGAAGACCAGAATTATCAGGATTCCGGACAATATCCCCTTGCGATTATTTCGGAAGAATTTACTCATGGATGAAATAGATAATATAAAGCGCTCAGGCCCTCCCAGCCGATGGTAGTGATGCCTTTGACGACCATAGTCACCTTATCGATGATGCTGCCCTGCATGAAGTCGACCATCATGACGATCAGGGCTATTATTCCCAATATCAAAAATAAAACAATAAGGTCAAGAATCAACAGCAAGGCGGCTTCGGCGAGGCCGACTTTGGCTCCGAACTGCTCAACCGCTTCTTCGCCCATGGCCTGGGTCTGCTTCGGGGCCCATTCGCGGCCCAATTTGCAGAAGAGCTTGTCGCCGAATATCCACTTCATGAAGACATGGATATTGGCGTAAAGGCCGGTCAGGCCGAAAGTCTCCGGAGCGAGCATCCACATCTTTTTAAGGAAGGCGCCGGTGGCCATCTGTACGGGTTCAGCAATCTTCCCGACAGCCTTGGATTTAGCCTGCTCGGCCAGATCCTGGCTGCGGCGGGCCTGGAAGACCCGTTCTCTCAGAGACAAGGGGCGGTCGTTTTCTTCAACCGCCACTTCCTCTTTTCTCGAACCAGCCCTTTCTTCTCTCAGCTTACCGGCCGCCTCCATCTGGGCATTGAAATTGTCCAAGACGGCTCCGGACATATTATTGCTCCCTGACGATTATCTGGCCGCCGAAGGCTTGCCAATGGCCGCAATCGTTCATGTACGCGCCACCGTTGCACCAACCCCAATTATCCTTAATCTTGATCTGAGGCGTGATTTCGCAATAATTGCCGGTGGCGTCCTGGTTACAGGTGATGCCGGCGGTGCCGCTGCCGGCCTTGGATTTCAGGTCCCAATAATCATAAAGGTGGAAGAGCGAATAAGGGTTGTCGGCGTTCGGACGATCATGCATCTCGACTCCGGAAACGGTGGTGCTTTCTCCGTCTCCCCAATCGACCGCGTACATCACCAAAGGCAGCTGCTGGTCATCGACCTTGGTGTTGAAAGTCAGGTTGACGAAACTGTTACGATAGATGGTGACGCTCGAGGTGGAATTGCTGACTTCGATATTGGTGATCTTGGGCGGGACGGCGCAGTAATCGTTCGGGAAGGTCAGACCGGCACGGGAATAATTGGGGCAGATCTGGGCCGGCGGCGTCCAGCCGTCCTGATAGACACGTTCATAATGGGGCGGATTGCTGCCGTTCCATTGCCAGGTGTCGTAAGTCTGGGCGAAGAGGCGCTTGACGCCCTCGATGGCCTGCTGCTTGCTGGAAGCGACCTTATAAGTGGCGGTGCTGCCGCAGGTGAGGCAGCAGCCGGCGCTGCCGTAATTGGCGGCCGGCCCTTCCCAGGAATGACAGCCGATGTGGTTGCCTTGGGTGTCATTGATCCATTTCGCACCATGATTTTTGCCGTTGCCGCAATCCCTATAAGCCGTCCCGTAATCGCCGGTCGGGCAATAGATATCCGTCCCGGAACAGGTGAAATAAGTGCAGTGGCCGGTTTGTTCAGTGCGGGAGCAGGTCAGGGTATAGGGGTTATTCGGGTCGCCGGAATTATACCAGTAAGGCGTGCCGGCGCGGGCGCTCTTCTTTTCGCTATCGAGATGGGCCACGTACAAGGGCTGATTGGAGGTATTGGTATCGGTATTGGGGACGCTATCCCATTCGTAAGGGTTGCCGGCCGGATAAGGAGGCGCGATGGCGCCGAAGGGGCTGGCATCCCGGTCATAATTCAAGATGATATTCTCCTTGCCGACCGGATCGCCGGCACCCCAATCGATATAGGCCTGGCCGGGCGTGGCGGCGAAAGGCACCTTATAATCCGAACCTTGATAGACGCGGCCGGACCAATATTTATTCTTGCCGACCGAAGAGACGGTCTGCACTAATTCCGAGCAGTAGAATTTCGCTTCGAGCCCGCTCGCGCCGGTACAGACTCCTCTGGTCTCCAAGCAATAATACAGGGGCAGCTGGCCGCGATAACCGGCGCCTTCCTCGATGCCGTCTCCTTTGACCTTATCGACCGGCCACCACATCAGACAATTGTTAGGCGACCCGGGGTAGCGGTCGTACTCCAGACAATAGCCATACCAGCCTTTCTCCCGCTTACCGGAATCGCCGTAATAGTCACAGGACAAAGAATCGGTCTCCGGGTAGAGACGGCAGGTCTGGGGAGTGAACCAGGAATCCCGAGACTGGAGGGCCGGGCGCAATTTGATGTCATCGAAGTAATAATTGCCGACAGTATTGCTCGTGGAAGTCAGAGTGATCCTTAAGCCGGTGGTGGCCGCATTCGTATGGAAGCTGCCGAGCTTCGAACCCCAATCCTGGCCCCGGTCATATTCGGCGACCACCAAGGGGGTGCCGATCTGGCTGTTGTCGCTCCTGAATTGGCTCACCTGGATCTGCGCCTTGCCGGAAGAGAGATTGATAGTATTGATATAAGCCGTCAATACGTAATCCGTGTTGCCGGTCGCGTCGATCAATTCCGAAGTGGCGCTATAGGTCGAGCCGATCTTCAAGAAGCCTCTGCCCTCGGGAATATTCTTGATGCCTTCCGTCTGGGCGTCGATAGGATTATTGATGACTTTGAAGATATTCTCATTCCAGGAAGCGTTGTCCAGATACCAGCCGGTAGGATAACCGTTCGAGCCGGAGGTCTCAAAGCCGCCGTTGGAAACTTCGGCCATCTCTCCGTCCTGTTTCATGGCGCCCAAGGGATAAGAGCCTCTCATGGTAAAGTCAGAAATAGTGTCCAGGCCGACCTTGCTATAACCGCTATTGTTGCTGAATTTCTGATAATTGCTGCCGATGGTCAGGTTTTGGTCGGTCTTGTCCGGCAATAAGAAATTATTGCAATTGCCCCGGTCGTCGAAGCTGTTACAAAGGCCGATATCGAAACAATAATTCTCCTTCTGCCCGTTCTCATCCTTGAATTCGGCCATGCTGCGGCAAGCCAGCCACTTGTCACAGACCCTGTCCGGAGACACTTTTAATAAGACGTTGGAGTCTTGGGTGCCGTCCTGGGCCGGGTTGGGAGTGGCGAGGCTCGTATCGGCATCGTAAATCAGGTTCTGAAGGTTGGAACCGTCCTGGCTCCTTTCATTAAACATCACGCAGCCATTATCAAAATTGACATTGCCATGGCAATCATTCTTCTTGATATCTTTATTATATTGATAATTGATGATGGCTTTCTTTAATTCGATCTTGGAGGCGCCGGGGACGATGCTGGCGACCGCCAAAGTCACGTCGGAGGTCGAACTGCCGGAATAGAAGAGCAGGCTTTTCCTATCAGAGATACTGCCGTTATTGGACAGCTCCAAGGAATTGTTAGTAAGGGCTTTCAGGCTATTATCGACATCCAAGAGATAACCTCCCCCCGAGAGATTGAGGGTGGCCGTGTTATTCCCGTAAACGGCCAGACTATATAAGGTATTGGGATCGATCTTTATCTTTTGGGACTTGCTGCTCCAGCCATCGGCGCCATTATTATCGACGTCCTGAGAGAAATCGCCGTTAAAGACCAGATTGGTACTGAACTTGCTGATGGGGTCGATATATTCACTGCAGCCGGATTCCGAAGCCGGGCAGAGACCCGCCCAATAATTGCTGTTGGCGTCTTTGGCAGGCTGGCTGACCTGATTGCCCTGGCCTCCGTAGCCGAAGGTGGACAAGTAGGTGGCCGCCGGACAAGGAGTGTCGGCCGTCTCCACTTTGCAGGTCTGGCCGCCCGCACAATCTTT
>JAKAJF010000036.1 GCA_021813875.1 bacterium
AACGGCGGCCCGAGAACGAAGACGGCCAGCTGATCCTTAAGAATGTTTTAAAAGCCTAAAAGCTTAACCCGTTTGATTCCAAACGGGTTTTTTATTGACTTTTAGGGCTTTTCCGGCTAAGGTAAGGCCAACAAACAAGGAGGACCATAGGGCGCTCTTTTTATTTTTTAACCCCAGGAAAAGGAGAGTAAAAGATGGACAGATACAAACAGGAAGTAATCGATCCCGGCGATCGGGTTTCCAAACTTGCCCATAAAGTCTGTATCGAGAGCTTCAACAACTCCAAAGCGGTCATCATCATTCCCCGCCAGCCCGGTAATTTCCGCGGCGCCGTCGATTTCAATTTCCGCCGGCCGATCCTTAAAGCCATGATGGCTGGCCAGGCGGCCCAAACGATTCAAAACGACGGGGCCGGCGGCAAGCCTCAGTTTTTCACCTTGGTCGGGGACAAAAGGATCTTCCGCGGCCTCGGCTGGGAAATCATCACCATGTGCGCCGATGACATCGCCCGCACCGGAGGTTTCCCGGCCGTCATGATCAACCAGGTTGACGTGAAGAAAATCACGACTGCCAACCTCCCCTTGATAGAGGCGATGCTCGAGGGCTATGGCGACGCACTCGAAAAGGCCGGCCTGGTCAACCTCACCGGCGAAACCGCGGTCATGAAGCATAGCGTCACCGCTTTCTGCGATGGCGATAGCGAGGAACAGCTGGTGCTTACCCTTACCGGCGCCTGCCTCGGGGTCGTCCATAAGGAGAAGACCATTGACGGCTCGAAGATCGGGCCGGGCCAGCCGATCGTGGGCCTTTTCGAACCCGGCTACCGCTGTAATGGCGGGACTTTCTTTACTAATCTTCTCGTCAGCTTATTTGGAGAGGGAGATCCCAAGAAAGTCTTAAAGAATAAGGAAGCTCTCAAGTTCGCCCGCAAGCTGACCATCCCCTCAAAAAGCTACGCCCGGCTCATCAGCAAAGTTCACGGCTGGAAGCCGGACGGGGAAATAACCGAGCCGCTCGTGAAGATAACGGGCATCGCTCATATCACCGGCGGCGGCGTCTGGGCCAAGTTCGGCGAAATCCTGCCCGAAAGCATAGGTGCCATCCTCGACAATATGCCCGAACCGCCGGCCGCCCTTCTCGAGGGCCAGAAGCTCTCATACAAGGTTCCCGAGCTAAAGCTGACCGACCTTCAGGCTTACGGGACTCTCCATGGCGGTTGCGGCATGATGGTCATCTGCGAAAGCAAGAGCGACGCCGACCGCCTCATTGGGGCGGCCGGATCCGAAGGAGTGAGGGCCTCGGTGATCGGACGGACAGTCTTGTCGGCCGTGAAGGAGATCACCATCCACTCCCGCTTCAAGGAGAAAAAGATACTGTCTTCAGCCGAATTGGCCGATTAATTCTCGGGCGGACCCCAAAAGTCCGCCCTTTTCTTTTTTAGGCAAAAATGCAAAGATAAATACATGAAAAAAGGAACTCAGAAAAAATTGCTGGCTTTAGTCCGAAAAAACTACGAAGAAATCGCGGAGGAATTCGGTGCCACTCGCGAAGGACTTCATTGGCCGGAATTGGAAAAACTGACTTCCTTGGTCAAAAATGGCGATTCCGTCCTTGATGCCGGCTGTGGCAGCGGCCGGTTGCTCAAATATTTAAAAAATAAAAAGATAGAATATCTAGGGGTCGATAATAGCCAAGGACTTTTAGAGATTGCTCAGAAGGAATTCCCGGAGTTCAAATTTAAGATAGCGGACGTTTTAGAATTAGACAGGCTGCCGGAAAAAAATTTTGATCATATTTTTTCCATCGCCGTCCTCCATCACCTGCCGGGCCGGGACGCTCAGACCGAGGCTTTGAGGCAGATGAAAGAAAAGTTGAAGCCCGAAGGGGAAATCGTCGTTTCGGTCTGGAATTTATGGCGCACCAAATATCTGACCCTTATTCTCAAATCGGCCATCTTGAAAATTTTTGGCCGGAATGAGGCCGATTTCGGAGATATAATTTTTAATTGGAACAAGGGCGGAAAGGTGAGTCCGAGATATTATCATGCCTTTACGAAAAGGGAGCTGAAAAGAATCGCCGGAAAGGCCGGACTTATTATTGTAAATATCTATTCCACCAAAGATAATGGCAGTAATTTTTATTTAATCTTGAAAAAGGCTTGATTTTTTCCGGAAATCATCTTATTATAAATTATTGTTGAAAAATTTAAAAAATGCATCCGTAGCTCAACTGGATAGAGCACTTGGCTTCGGACCAAGGGGTTGCGGGTTCAAATCCTGCCGGATGCACACATTAAGAAGCTCTTTATCTTTAAAGAAAGGAGGTGATGGTCGTGGGCGAGAAAGAGTACGGTCCTTGGTTGTTCACGCTATTATTTATTTTTTTCGTGGTCGGGTTCGGAAGCCGGTTTTCGATAGTCAGGGAGGCCTCTAAAGAAGTCTATGAAGATGCTGTCAGAGACGTGAAGGAGTTTTTTAGGGCCTCGAGAGAGATTTTCCGAGCGGTAGGCAGGAGAGAGATTTAAGCACGAGGTAATCATGTCGGAATTCGGTTGGTACGCCAGTCTGTGCGCGGACAAGTCTTCTTTAGTCCCCTGGTTTTTGTTGGGGGCGGTGATAGCGGTTTCGGCAGCGGCCTTTTGGGGAGGTTTAAGATTAAGGAATTAGGCGGAAGATTTCCGCCTTTTTATTTTCAAGCTATAATATTGAGAAAGAAAGGAGGACGATATGAGATGGATGCTGGCGGTTCTTTTTATCGTGTTGGGAACGAACCTCTGCCTGGCCGAAGGAAGGGCTTCGGCCGAAGGAGAGAAAAAAGGAGAACCTTGTGAATTGATGCTGAAAGAATTTCCCGGCCTGGCACAGTTCAATAAAGGATTGAAGGCCTCCTTCGATTCCGGCCTCAGCCGTGTCGGCCTGGATGATTACCTATCTCTTTCTCTGGCCGGCGCCCGAGGGAGGATCAGTTTTTCGGACGGATGTTTTTATGGCCGGAAAGCCCGTCCGGACCAGGAGAGATTCACCGCCATCCTGGACGGCCAGGCCGGCACCAGGGGAGCCAAGCTGAAGCTGGGCTTCCGGCGGGCTTGGCTCCTTGATGACATCAAGCTCGAGTATGATCAGAAGTATTCCGGCGAAGGCAAACTGGGGTGCCGCTTCTCCAAGCATTGGGAGTTCGATACTTTCTTGGAAAAGATGGGCCGGAAGTCCGGCTTCTGGCCGAAGATAGGAGGAGTCTTTTGAAGGCTCCTTTTCTTTTTTTATTTCCCTTCTTATTGTATAATCAAAGAAAAGGCACTTCGTCTTTATTTATTTTTGTATGTATTTGGAAAAATTGGAAATCCAGGGCTTCAAATCTTTCGCCAACAAGAACGTGCTGATCTTTCCCGGCATGCTCGACCAGGAAAGGCGGGGCATCACTGCCGTCGTCGGCCCTAATGGTTCCGGCAAATCCAACATCGCCGACTCCGTCCGTTGGGTCTTGGGAGAGCAGAGCATGAAGCAGCTCAGGGGCAAGAAGAGCGAAGACGTCATCTTTTCCGGCTCGGAAAAGGCCGGCAAGCTCGGCATGGCCGAAGTCTCCATGTATCTCAACAACGAGGATAAGAAGGCTCCCATCGACTATGCCCAAGTCGTCCTGACCCGCCGGCTCTATCGCGACGGGGCGAGCGAATATCTGATCAATAATAATCGGGTCAGGCTGATCGACATCCAGATGCTCCTGGCCAAGGCCAGCTTCGGACAGCGGACCTATAGCGTCATCGGCCAGGGCATGGTCGAAGGCTTCTTGAATACGACCCTGGCCGAGCGGAAGGAATTCTTCGACGAGGCGACCGGCGTCAAACAATTCCAGATCAAGAGGGACGATTCTTTGAACAAACTGATCTCGAGCTATGAGAATCTGATGCAGGTCGACATGCTCCTGTCCGAGATCGAGCCGAGGCTCAAGAGCCTGACCAGGCAGGTCAACAAATTGCAGAGGCGCGGAGAGATCGAGGCCGAGTTGGAAGAATTGCAGCTAAATTTCTATAGCAAGCTCTGGCATGATAATAACGATAAATTCAATGAATTCAACAGCAAGTATTTAGAGCTGGAAAAGAGCAGATTGGACAAAGACAGAAAGCTGGAGGCCCTGAACAAGAAGCTCGACCAGCTGGAGGTCCAGAACGAGATCACGGAAGAATTCAACGGTTGGCAAAGGGAGCTATCCTCCCTCCAGGCCGAGAAAGACCAGATCACCAAACAGACGGCCAGGCTGGAGGCGGAGATGGAGGTCAAGCTGGAGGCGGCCGGAAAATTCGACCTATCCTGGCTCTCAAACAAGAAGAGCGAGCTCAAACAAGGGCTCTTGAAGATCGAAGATGAGATAAGGGCCGAGGAAGAGGCGGCTTCGGAAGGCAAAAGAGCGGTCGCTGATCTGACCGAGGAGCAGAAATCCCTCCAGGCCGGGATCCAAAAATTGAACCAAGAGCTCAGAGAGGCTCGCTCCTTCGCCGCGGCCGGCGGAAACGAAAAGGTCAATAAGCATCTGGATAGGCTGATCCTCAAGCTGGAAGCGGCTGAAATTGAGAATGATTTTGGAAGGGTGAAGACCCTGATCAAGGAGATCAAGACGGATCTGAAAAAAATTTTGGAAGCCGGCGGAGGGGAAGCCGGAAAAGATTTGGAAAGGCTCGAGGCCGAGCTGAACAGTCTGGCTCTCAAGAAAGAAGAAGCCTTCTTGAAGTTGGGTGAGGCCCAGTCGAAGGCTTCCGCCCAGAACGAACGGCTGCGTTTTTTGAAAGAGAAAAAGTCGCAGATGGGCGAGGAGCTGGCCGCCATCGTAGAGAAACTAGAGAGGTACGAAGACCGGCCGAGCGACGCGGAATCAGACAAGAGACAGAAAGGTCTCAAGGAGAAATTGGACGCGGTCGAAAAGAAGATCGCCGACACCAAAGAAAAGATCGGCAGTTTTTCCAGAGCCATCGAAGAGAAACGTTCCCGCATCTTCGAACTGCAGAAAAATTCCCAAGCCTTGCAGAACGAGATCAACCAGATCAACAACGAGCTCAATGAGATAAAAGTCGGCTCTACCCGATACGAAACCAGGCTCGAAGACCTGGAAGCCGAGATCAGGAACGAATTAGGAAGTTTGAAGGAGGTCAAAGAGCTGAAAGTCGGCGTCCATTTAGAGATGGAGACCCTGAAAGAAAAGATCGAAAACCTAAAAAGGCAGCTCGACCAGATCGGGGGCATCGATCCCGAAATCGAGAAAGAATACGCCGAGACCAAGGAGCGTTTTGATTTCCTTTCAGGACAGACTGGCGATCTCAAGAAGGCCATCGAATCTTTGGAAAAGATCATCAAGGAGCTCGATATCGTCATCAAAGAAAGGTTCGATAAGGAGTTCAAAACCATCCAACAGAAGTTCGAAGAATATTTCAAGATCCTTTTTAACGGAGGCGCTGCCCGCATCATCAAGGTCATGGCCCAAGAGGAAGAGGCTTCGGCGAATCCGCAAGACAAGAAGGGTGAGAAAGGCGCCGGTCCGGCGGACGGATCGGAGGAGGAAAGGAAGACTAGAGAACAGGAAAGCAACCTCAAGAAGATAAAATACCTCCAAAGGTATAACGCCACCGGCCTCGCCGGCATCGAGATCCAGGCCACTCCGCCCGGCAAGAAGATCGGGTCGATCTCTATGCTTTCGGGCGGCGAGCGGGCCCTGACCGCCATCGCCATGATCTGCGCCATCATCAGCGTCAATCCTTCGCCGTTCGTGATCTTGGACGAGGTCGACGCCGCCCTGGACGAGGCCAACTCAGAGAGGCTGGCCAAGATCCTGGACGACCTTTCCCATAAGACCCAGTTCATCGTCATCACCCATAACCGGGCTTCGATGCGCCGCGCCAACGTCCTCTACGGAGTGACTATGCAGGAAGACGGGGTTTCTAAATTATTAAGCGTCAAATTAGACGAGATAAAGACGAGGTAAGCCTCGCCTTTATTTTTTATAAAATATGGAAACATCAAAAATGTTAGAGAAAGTCAAAGAAATCATCGAAAAAGTGGAATACATGAACATCGCTTCCATCACTCCGGAAGGCAAGCCCTGGAACAGCCCGGTTTATATCTCTTACGACGGAAACCTGAATTTTTATTAGTTCTCCTGGGAGGCCAACCAACATTCAAAAAACATCAAGAACAACCCGGACATCTTCTGCACCATCTACGATTCCACCGTCCCGGCTGGGACCGGCTTCGGAGCTTATTTCGCCGGCAAAGGTTCCGAGCTGTCCAACCCCTTAGAAATAATGGTCGGCCTGAAGACCCATTATTCCAGGACCAAGAGCAAGATGAAGGCGGTCGAAATGTTTTTGACCAAATTTCCCCGAAGAGTCTTTAGATTCACGCCCGAAAAGTTATGGCTGAACGGCAATGACATGATCGAAGGAAACTATATCGACACCCGGACGGAATTGAATTTGGAAGAGCTGAAGAAACTTCTGAAATAAGATCGATGGGGATAAAGATCTTCAAAAAAGAAGCGGCGGCCATAAGGAAAGTTTCCGGTTCTTACTCGATATCAAATTTTTTGACCGTCGCTGACAGCGCTAAAATCAGTCTGGCCGTAGGGATGGCGACGGATCATCAGGAAACTACCAAGACCACCAGCGACAGGGCTTACTTCATCCTGGAAGGAGAAATTTTGATCGATGATAATATCAGCGGCCAGGCGGGCGATTGCCTGTTCATACCCGCCGATACCGAATATGATTTCAAAGGGACCTTCAAGGCGGTCATCGTCAATTCCCCTCCTTTTAAAAGATCAAACGAAAATATCAGAGAACTCAAGGCTAACTAACGGATTTTGATTATATCTTATGTCCTCTAAAGTCTTTTCGGCCGCCCTGGTGGGGCTCGATGCCGAGCTGGTCGAGGTCGAGGCCGACACTTCTTCCGGTCCCTTAGGAACTTTCACCATCGTCGGCCTGCCCGACACGGCCGTTTCCGAATCCCGGGAAAGGGTAAGGAGCGCCGTCAAAAATTCCGGCTTCAGCTTCCCGAAGCAGAAGGTGACCGTCAATCTGGCCCCGGCCGACCTAAGGAAGCAGGGTCCGAGCTATGATCTGCCCATCGCCGTCAGCGTGCTCCTGGCCGCCGGCCGGATCGGCCGGGTCGAGGGGCTCGACAAGATGCTCTTCGTCGGGGAGCTGGCCTTGAACGGAGAGCTGAGGCCGACGAACGGGGTCTTGCCGATCGCCATCCAGGCCCGGGACCGGGGCATCGGCTCCATCTTCGTGCCGGCTGCCAACGCTTCCGAAGCCAAGCTGGTCAAAGACCTGGAAGTTTTCCCGGTGGAAACTTTAGCCGGCCTGGTCGAACATCTGCATAAACTGAAACCGATCCCGCCTTTGGCGGGGAGCTCTTTTAATTTCTCCGCTTTTAAGACTGTTTTCGACATGGCCCATGTGCGCGGCCAGGAGCACGCCAAACGGGCCATGGAGATCGCCGCCGCCGGCGGCCACAACTTGCTCATGTCGGGGCCGCCTGGATCGGGGAAGACCCTGCTCGCCCGCACCATGCCTTCAATCCTGCCCCAGATCACTCTGGAAGAAGCCCTAGAGCTGACCAAGATCTATAGCGTGGCCGGCGAATTGCCGGGAGACGCTTCCCTGGTGACCAACCGCCCCTTCCGTTCGCCCCATCATACCGCTTCCGGAGCCGCCTTGGTCGGCGGCGGCGCTTGGCCGCGGCCGGGGGAGATTTCTCTGGCCCATCGGGGTGTCTTGTTCCTGGATGAATTCGGTGAATTTCCCCGCCAGGTCCTGGAAAACCTGCGCCAGCCCTTGGAAGAGGGGGTGATCCATATCAGCCGAGCCGCCGGCAACTTGAGCTTCCCGGCCAAGTTTGTCCTGATCGCCGCTACCAATCCTTGCCCTTGCGGCTATTTCGGCGATCCCGAAAGGACCTGCACCTGTTCGCCGTCCCAGGTCTTGAATTACCGCAAGAAGATTTCCGGCCCCATCCTCGACCGCATCGATCTCCATGTCGAAGTGCCCCGGATCAACTTTGAGAAATTGACTTCGGAAGACGCTGGCGAAGCTTCGGCCGCCATCAAGGCGCGCGTCGAACAGGCTCGGGCCATCCAGCGGGAGCGCCTCCGGGGAACTCCCTTCCTGACCAATGCCGAGATGTCTTCGGAAGTCCTGAAGAGGCATAGCGTCCTTGAGGAGGCCGCCTTGAAGCTTCTGCGGGCGGCCGTCGACCAGATGCGCCTGTCGGCCCGCGCCTATTTCCGGGTCCTAAAGATAGCCCGCACCATCGCCGACCTGGCCGGCGAGGAAAGGATCAGCGCCGGCCATATCGCCGAAAGCCTGCAATATCGCCCGAAAATCGAATAAATACGGGCTTTTTTAAATAAAAAGGGTG
>JAKAJF010000037.1 GCA_021813875.1 bacterium
CTCATAGTCTTCGAACATGGATTTTACCTTATCATGGTCGCTTTTGATTATGGATAAAGGATTGGTGGGATTCATAGCTTTGAATTAATTTTATATTGGAATCCTACCAAGCGAAGATTAAAGAAGAATGAAAAATAGCGCTTTCGCGCTATTTTTAGATTCGGAGGCTTTTGTAGAGGGAAGCGGTTATGAGTCTGATGCCGTGGCTTCTGGCGTAATTTTCTATCTTGGCTTTGACGGTCGGCCTGACGAATGAGGGGATCCTGTATAATTCTCTCAAGGCTCCGGAGGCCCAGGTGACCCTTCCGCCCTTTTGGACCGAAGTCGATCCGGGCTGGCTCCTTTTGGTCCTGGAAACGGATGCGCTCTTGACCGCTTTGGCCTGGACGGGTTTGGAAACAGCTCCGTCAGAAGCCGGAATGACCAGCTTTTCTCCCAGCTTAAGCAAGCTGGTGGCCTTGAGGCCGTTGGCGTCCAGGACCGTTCTGACCTTCAGGCCGAACTGATGAGCAATGGAACTGATGGTATCTCCGGATTTGATGATGTAATCCGTAGGCCTTTTGGGGGCGGGCGCTTGAGGCTGCGGCGCGGCCGGGGCGACCGGCGTCGTTGTTCCGGCTATGGGGACCACCGGTTCGGCCTGGACGGCTTCTGGGTTCCGGATCGGAGCCTGAGGAAGGGGAGCCTCCGGGCCTTTTCCCAGGGCGACAGCCAGAGTGACTCCTAAGAATAAGGGAATCGTAAAGAAAGCGAGTTTTTTCATACATCACCTACTATAGCACATCCTTTTGAAAAATAAATAGTTATTTATCTTTTTATCCTAATTTAAGCAATTTTTGGGCTGCTTTTATTTATTATTTAGTAATTATCCTCGAACAAAGGGGCAAAAAAAATCAAGGTAAAGCAATCTCAAGAGGAGGGCTCTAAAACGGTCAGTCGAGGCCGTCGGGTCGACTGATTTTCTTCTGGTGGACTTTTCGCATCTTTTATTTCAAGGATTAATTCAATCTAAATAAAAATAATTTATAAATAATCAGGCTCTTTTCAATTTAAAGTTCTTTTTTCAAGGGGAAAACGGAGGCTGGCCATGACAAATGATACAAACCTTCCGAAATTAGATTTCTTCGTTACCGACCATAGTGCCGATAAGGCGGAAACCGCCGATCCAGCGGCCTTAAGAAGGATTTATCGGTCCATCAAGGAGGCGGGCGTAGGATCCATCCGTTATGACTGGTCTTGGAGGATCTTAGAGCCCCGGCCGGGAGCTTTCGACAGTTCGGCTTTCGGAAGATATATGAGGGCGGCAGAAATGATGAAGGAGGCCGGCTTGCAGCCCATAGTCATCCTTTCAAACATCCCGCTCTGGGCCCTGAGGCTCTATAAGAGAGAAAAAGCCCTCTTTTTCGAGGCTTATGAGAATTACGCCGACCAAGTCCGAGTCTCTCTGGAAGTTTTGTCGCAGAAGGGATTGAGGATCTCCAAGGTCCAGATCTTTAACGAGCTTAATGTAAAATTTTATACTCCGCTCCTCTCCGAGGATATGATCCGGATCTATAGGATCACCTTGAAAGTTTTAAGCGCCTATAATCCCCGTATCGAATTGATGGCCACCCTTTTCGCGGGCAACCTGCCTGGGATCCTTGAAAATTTCTTTAAAAAAATCGGGATAAATTTTAGGATCGCCACAGGTATCGAGGAATATCTGGTCGAGAACGAGAGGATGTTGAGGCACTTTGATGTCTTGGCGATCGATTATTATCCTGGCACATGGCACATTCCCCTGGGGGAGGCGAGAAAGAATAAGAAAGAAATTTTTAGGCAGATGAGATTATTGAGAGAAGCCATGGCAGTGATCGCCGGCTGGGGCAAAAAATACGAGATCGGTGAGACCGGCCTCTCCACCAATGTTCCCTTTTTAAGCAGGAGGAGAAGGGAGAGGCGCCAACGTTATTTTTACGACCTATTTTTTCAAGAATTAAATTATCTATTGAAGGATTTCCGAAGGTTGAATCTGGCCGGGCCCGAAGCTATGGGAATTTATGAGTTGATGGATGAACCGCCCAAGAGTATCGGCGGGAAGATATTGAGAGCTCTCACGCCCTTTCCGGAATACGACTTCGGCCTGAATTATACCGACGGTTCTCCCAAAGAGATCTTAAGGAGCGATCCTCGGGCGGAAGATAAGGACCGTCAGCTCCCCAGGCTGGCCAGGCTCATCAAATACTTAAGTTAAATCCAGCGGCAAGACCGCTGGTTTTTTATAGATAGGCGCGACCTCTTTTTTATTATATACTGAAGATATATGAAAAAAAGCTATAAGGTACTCGTCCTTCTCCTGGTTTTAGCCTCGCTTTATCTTTATCTGGCCCATGCCTATATCTATCATAGGATCGGCCAGGGGGGGCTTAAGGCGGCTGACGTCGGTGCCTCCTTCCTGGTCGGCAGCACTTCTCCGGAAACCTTGATCTATACGCCCCTGGGGGACAGCCTGACCGCGGGGGTGGGAGCCGGCGATTATCAGAATTCCTATCCTTATCGGCTGGCGCAAGACTTGGCCGGTAACGATAAAAAGATCCTCTTGAAAAATTTTTCCTATCCCGGAGCCAGGACAGGAGACTTGATCCGCGACCTCTTGGGGCCGGCCATCGCCCAAAAGCCGGACATAATCACCCTCTTGATCGGGACTAATGACGTCCATGGGGCCGTGAGCAGCCGGCAGTTTGAAAAAAATTATGACTATATATTGGCGCAGCTGACCCGGAAGACCAGGGCCAGGATCTATGTCATCGATCTTCCTTCTATCGGCTCCGATTCCTTGGTCTGGCCGCCCTTCAATTTTTATTATGACTGGAAAACGGAAAAGTTTAATGGTATCATAAAAAAATTGGCGGGGAAATACCGGGTCGGATATGTCGATCTTGATGCCCCTACTTATCAACTTTTAAAGAAAGACGGTCCTTATTACGCGGTCGACTCCTTCCATCCTTCGGCTGCCGGCTACGCGCTTTGGGCCCGATTAATCTATGCTAGTATCCATCAATAATCCTATCCAGGCGACCTATATTTTTATCGCCATCTTTACGATTATCTTGGCGGTCTCCGTCCGTAAGAAGAAAGAAGCCGGTTTTTTTCCGGCTTCGCTGACCCAGGAATTGAAGGGAGTGGCCATCTTGGGAGTGGTCTTCTTCCATATCGGCTATTATCTGTCGACCGACACCCGTTTCCTGTTCCCGCTTTCGATCATCGCCGGCGTCGGGGTCAACCTGTTCTTGTTCCTGTCCGGTTACGGCCTGGCCATGAGTTCGATAAAGAAAAATTATTCGAAGCCGCAATTCTATCAGCGGCGGCTTTCCAGGCTCTTCGTGCCTCTTTGGATCATCCTGGCGGTCTTTTTCGCTCTGGATTTTTTCTTCCTGAAGATCTCTTATCCCCCGGCTTACGTCTTACGCTCCTTTTTTGGCTTTTATCCCAAGGCCAATCTTTATAAGGATATCGATTCGCCGCTTTGGTATTTTACCTTCATCCTCTTCTATTATTTCATCTTTCCCTGGCTCTTCTCGAGGAAGCATCCCTGGATCTCGGCCGTCCTCATCTATCTTTCGACCTATCTGCTCGTCCTTTGGAGCCCTTCCTGGCTGGGGGACGGCATAAGTTTCTATAAGATCCACACCATCGCTTTCCCCTTGGGCGTCTTTTTCGCCGGTCTCTCGGCCAGCGATCTATCCTTGGAGGCTGCCGGCGTCTCCATACCCGCCTGCGCGAGAGAGATCTGCAACTTCTTCAAGCTCAAACAGGTCGGCTATTACGCCTTGATGGCCGCCTCGCTCGCCGTGTTCGGCTATACTGCTTATTATTCCAATATCGGCAAAGGGACTTTGGAAGAACTGACCAGTCTGCTCACGGTTTCGGGCATCGTCATCTTCTTCCTGCTGAAGAAATTTGAATTCAGATTCTTGTATTATATCGGCTTTTATTCCTATGAGATCTATCTGTTCCATTGGCCCATCCTTTATCGTTATGATCTGCTCTTCAGATTCCTGCCCGGCTGGCTGGCGATGACGATTTATCTCTTTTTGTTCCTGGGTCTCGGTTGGTTCCTTAAGAAGATGACCGATAAGCTGATGGGTCTGAAGCTTCCGGGAATGGGCCTCGGAAAAGAAGCGCCGGCCAAAGCCTGATTGACAAAAAGCCTGACTGTTGTTATACTTCTCTATTACTCTTTTTAATTCTTATCAACCGAAGGAGGTGGACTATGGCAGGCGAGAACTGCTGGGAAGCCATGAATTGCGGGGAAGAGCATTGCCCCGCCAGGACCGAGAAGAAGCTGGATGGCACCCATGGCGGGAAGAATGCCGGCCGTGCCTGCTGGGCCGTGGCCGGCACCCGTTGTGGCGGCCAGATCCAGGGCGTCTTTGCTCAGAAAGAAGGCAACTGCATGCAGTGCCATTTTTATCTGCAGGTCCGTCGCGAGGTGGGCGTCACCTCGCTCAAGAACGGCATCCAACTCCTGGAGATCATCCATAGAGTGGAAGAAGTCGCCTGAAAGGAGGTAAAAGGAAGTGGAGTGTCCCATCGATGAAGGCGCCCTGGCCGCTCTCTTGGCTCAAGGCGTCTGCGCCCTTGTCTTGGAGGGAGGTCCGTGCGGCCTGGCGAAGGTCGGCGAGGTGATGACCGTCTCCGGTCCCCAGGGCGTCCACCGAGTAAGGGTGATGTCCAGGCAGCCCTACTTAAACCAGGTGATCCTGGTCATTATGGACCTGCCAGGTTCCAGCCGCTAAGCGATTAGCGGTTTTTTGTTCAAGTAAAACTATGTAGACCGATAGTGTTGCCTTCCGTATCCATAATCAGCGCCGTCCAGCCGGCTTCGCCGATGGAAGTCTTCGGCTGGATGATCTTTCCGCCGGCCGGCTCCACCAGGCCTAAAGCCTCATCCAGGCGGCCGTCGCAATTTAGATAGATCCTCATGCCTTCGGCTGAAGGTTTTAAGCGAGGATCCGGGGGTATGATATCGCCGCCAACTCCTTCCCGGTCTTCCATCGGAAAGAAACCGAGCCTTTGACTCATGAACTCATCGACTTTGATCTCGTCTCCGAGTATCCGAGAATAAAATTTTACCGCCCGTTCGAAATCAAGGGTAGGCACATCGAACCAAACAATGACATTTTTCATATTTTTATTTGCTATGGTCGTGATCATGATCATGGTCGATTCCGTGGCCATGGATCTCTCCCTTGGCATGTTCTTTGATCTCAATGTCAGCCAGCTCCCTGATATTATTGATGGAATCTTCGAAAGACATGCCCATGGCCTCCGAAGCCTCTCTGATGGTATCGTTGGTGATATTTTTTCTGACGCCATGATCGTCGTTGGGTTTTTTGCATCCGCAGTTGTAGCACATATTAAAATGATAAGGGATGGGCATTAAGAAACCATTAAATTGCCGGAAAAGGTCCTCATTAATTGGCCGCCGCCGGCCTTTTATGGTATGATAAACTTATGAAACAAGAGATCGAATATTCCTTGAGCGGGAAAACTTTGCTCATCATCCTTCTTACGGGATTGGGGATCTTTTTGGCCTGGCAGTTATCAGACCTTCTCATCCTCCTGGTTACGGGCATCATGTTGGCCGCCACCCTCAATCCTTTCGTGAAATGGATCCATAGGAAGACTCCCTTTTCTTTGACCTGGTCGGCGGCCATCATCATGATTCTCCTGGTTCTGCCCTTGATTTTCGCCATAATTTCCATGATTCCGGCGATCCTGGATAATTTTTCCAATATTTCCACCACCATCATGAAGACCGTGAACGGGTATAAGTTTCTTCCTCATCTTTTTCAAAATTTAGAGCCGGCTTCTTACGCCAAGGAGGGCGGTCAATATCTGCTCGAATCGACCATGAAGATCAGTAATTTTTTCACGGAGACGGTCATCTTGGTCTTTCTGACTTTTTACCTCTTGATCGACGCCGAGCGGCTGCATAACTTGTTCCTCCTGACGGTCCCCAGGAAAGAAAAGAAGAGGATAGAAAAAGTTTTGAGAGAGCTGGCCGGCATCAGCGGCCATTACATCCGGGGCAACATCCTGATTTCCGTCATCTGCAGTTCGATAATCTTTACCGGTTTATTTTTCCTGAATGTCCCGAACGCCGCGGCTCTGGCGATCTTCGCCGGAATCCTGGACCTCTTGCCCCTGATCGGCTCGATCATCGGCGCGGTTCCCGCCGTCATCCTATCCTTCGCCATTTCTCCCTTGGCCGGCTTCCTTACTATCGCCTTATTCATAATCTATCAAGAAATTGAAAATAATCTGTTGGCGCCCCATATCTATAACAAGGCCTTAAACATCATCCCTCTGATGAGCTTCTTGTCCGTCATCATCGGCTCGGCCCTCTTCGGCATCCCCGGCGCCTTCCTCTCTCTGCCGATAGCGGCGAGCATCCCCACTGTCATTCATTACTTCCATGATTTAAAGACTTCTTAAGAATATGAGCAAATCTATCGTCATGTTAGGTATGGTCCTGGGGGGAGCTCTCGGAGGCTGGATTCCCACTCTTTTCGGAGCCGGCGCTTTCTCGATGGCTTCCGTCCTGGCGAGCTTCGTCGGCGGCGTCTTGGGCATCTATTTGAGCTTCAAGCTCATCAATTAAGATGAAAAGGCACCTGGAAATAAATTTCCGCGGCCGGCCCCGGGGTTTGGCGGTCATGCAATTCGCCGTAAGGGCGGCCCATAAGTCGGGACTGGCCGGCTACGTGAAAAGGTTACCCACGGGCACTGTCCATATCGAGGCCGAGGGTGAGGAAGAAAATCTGAAAAGATTCTTGAAGGCCTGCCAGGAGCGGCCCGAATGGGCGGGGGAAAGGGACGAATTCTCAGTCAGCGACAAGCTGATCGGCTACGAAAAATTTTATATAAGGAAACAAGGCTAAGATTAGACAGTAAAAAAGAGCGCCCTTGAAGCGCTCTTTCGTTTTTTGAAACAAAGAGAAGGGCGCGGCAGTATTAGCTTTTTAGAGGGGGTATTAAAAAATTAATCTTAAACTATGAACAAAAGATTTTTTATCCCGGCCATCATGGCTTCTTTCATCTTTTCTTTGACGATCGCCGGCTCCGTCTTGGCGGATACGGCTCCCATTCCTCCGTCAACGGCGATCGAACCCGTGGTGGCGGAGAACAATCTCAAGATCCAAGGCACTTTATATCAGGTCATCAGGAAGGGAGAGGATGAGATTTTTGACAGGCTTGATCTTCTTTCTCGCATGGAGAGAAATATCCAAGCCTCGAAACTCACCTCCGACCAGAAGACCGCTCTCGATTCTCTGATCGAAGGGCAGATCAACGGCCTGAAGTCCCTGGCTTCCAAGATGGTGGCTGAAACCGACCTGACCGCCGCGACCGCCGATTACGATTCCATCTATGCCGATTATCGCGTTTACGCCGTCTTCGTCCCGGAGATCCATCATCTAACGAATTTTGACCGACTCACCGATTATCTGGCCGGGTTCAAAGCTATTTTTGCGAAAGCGCAGGCGAGATTGGATATCGCCAAAGCCAAGGGCAGGAAGGTGGCTGCCCAGCAGCGGGCCCTGAGCAATGCCGAAGCCTTGGCGCCGGCCATAGAGGGGAAGATCGATGACACTTACGCCAAGGTGGCGGCCATGAAGCCTTCCGATTATCCCGTCTTGAGTCGATCCGCCATCATCTCGGCTAATTTCGCCAATAAGGATATCCATAGGCAGATCAATCTCTTAAGGGCTCTCTTGAAAAAGACGGCTCTGAAGTAATTAAAGATAAAAAGACGCCCGGAAGGGCGTTTTTTTATGGTATAATGGAAGGAACTATTTAAGAAGATTTTCCTATGTGGAAAAAAGTTAAAAAATTCTTCAAGATCATGGGCCCGGGGGTGATCACCGGGGCGGCCGACGATGATCCGTCCGGCATCGCCACCTATACGCAGACCGGCGCCCAGTTCAGCTATGGCCAGCTCTGGACCGTGGTCTTGATGCTTCCCTTCATGACCGCCATCCAGGAGGCTTGCGCCCGGGTCGGAGCGACGACCGGCAAGGGGATCGCGGCGGTCGTCAAACAATATTATACCAAGAAGATCCTGTTCTTGGTGGTGATGCTGGTGGTGGTCGCCAATACCATCAATATCGGCGCCGATATCGGTGCGATGGCGGCCGCGGCCGAATTGATCCTGCCTGTGAATTTCGTCATCCTGACCTTGTTCTTCACCGCCTTCATCCTTTTGCTCGAGGTCTTCCTGTCCTACAGGGTCTATTCCCGGGTCCTGAAATGGTTCGCCTTGGCCCTCCTTTCTTATCCCCTGACCCTCTTTTTGGTCAATCAACCCTGGCTGACCCTGCTCAAGGCGACTTTCGTCCCCCATATAGAATTGAGCTTCA